>JBIIPL010000131.1:0-3045 GCA_044342645.1 Candidatus Planktophila sp.
TACTCTCATCAATGCTTTGGTTGGAAGTAAGATTTCGATTACATCGCCTCATCCAAATACCACCCGTCATGCCATTCGCGGCATCGTAAATCAACCAACTTTTCAAGCAGTACTCGTAGACACTCCAGGTATTCATAAGCCAAAGACGCTATTGGGCCATCGCCTAAATGCGGTAGTTGGCGAAAGCCTAGATTCCGTTGATGTTGTGTTGATGTGTTTGCCTGCCGATGAGACTTCTGGCGCGGGTGATATTTTCTTGGCTCAAGAAATTGCCAAGCATCCGCGCGCAAAGAAGTTCGCACTTGTTACAAAGACAGATTTGATTTCCAAGGAGAAGTTGGCGCTGCGCCTTGCAGGTATAAATGATTTAGCTAAAGGATTTACGTGGGATGAGATCGTTCCGGTCTCTGCTGCGATCCACTCACAGATTGAATTACTTGCTGGATTGATCGGAAAGGTTTTGCCGAACGGCCCAGCTTTCTACCCTGAAGATATGACGAGTGATCAAGGACAAGATCAATTAATCTGCGAATTAATTCGCGAGGCTGCAATGCGCGATGCCCGCGAAGAACTTCCACATTCAATTATGGTGACAATCGATGAGATGTCAGAGCGCGAGAAGACCGGCTCCAGGCCTTTTTTTGATATCCACGCGACGATACATGTTGAACGAGATTCACAGACAGGAATCATCTTGGGCCATCAAGGTGAACGACTTAAAGATATTGGTATGCGGGCACGCGCAGATATTGAACGCGAACTAGGAGCACGTATTTTTCTGGGGTTGCATGTCAAGGTCTCTAAAGAATGGCAGCGCGATCCGAAGCTATTGCAACGCTTAGGTTTTGGCGAAAACTAATTTAGACGCTTGCTTTGCGACTAGCTAGGTAAGAGCCAATCAACACTAATGGCAAGCCAACAATGATTCCGATAGTTAGTGGCTCGCTCAGTACTAATACTCCTAGGACAACGGCAAAGGCAGTATTCATATAAGTAACTAGTGAGGCACGCGCTGGACCAATATCGGCCATAACAACGAAGAAAACCGCAAAGGCAATTCCAGTTGAAAAAATACCTAGCGCAATTACTGAGTAGATAGCACCAGTACTTACCTTATGTTCAGGCCAGAGAATTAGCGTTGCTGGCAGATAAAAGAGTGCAGCCATAGCCATTGCAATTCCATTAATGGCGATACCGGATACGCCCGGCAAGTTGCGAGTTATGAAAATAACCGCAAATGAATATCCAAGTGATGCGCCAAGCATCATCAAGATTGCGATTGGATCTGATGAACCGGTAAAACTCTCGATCCCGACCAGCAAGAAAACTCCAAGAAAACCAATTGCCATTCCAAATAAGCGGCGTGGCTGCCAAACGGATTTATCACCGTAGAGTGAGGTGATAATTGTGGAAAATATCGGCACCGATGCCACAAGTAATCCTGCAAGGCCAGATGTAATCGACTGTTCTGCGGTGCCAATTAAGACCCAAGGGATTATCATTTCAAAGAGTGCATATACCGCGATGTATTTCCAACCCTTTATAGCAACAAAGAATGACTTATCGTAAAGGGCTATTGGAATCAGAATTAGCGCACCGATAACCACTCGGATAAAGACAACGATTGCAGGGGAGAAGCCATCGTCTGGATCTACAGCAATGCGAATAAAGAGGTAAGGGATTCCCCATAAAAAGCCCGCGAGAAGAAACAGGATTTGATTACGCCGGGACATTTCACGATAGTAACCTATTTCGCGGTGGTTAATATCGCGTGGGTAATACCCGGTACTAAATTCGAAATCTGTAGATCTCTCTTTAATTCCAATTTTGAGTTTGATCGCGCAGAGTTCGATAACGATTTATAACATCTGGAGTTGCGGTAGCGGAGACTTTTTCAATTTTTCCTAAATCCCAAATTGGCGGAGTATCTCCACCCAACAGCGCCCATGCAGCTTGGCGAGCTGCACCATTTGCAACATATTCGCCAGCAGGTGGAAGTAAAACTTCACGACCGAACAGTGCAGCAGCAATTTGTGAGACTGCAGGATTTTTCGCTGCGCCTCCAATTAAAATAATGCGCTTTACATCAACTCCCAATTTTTCTAAAGCATCAACTGCATCTACTAATCCACAGAGCATTCCCTCAACCATTGCTCGAGCAATATCTGCAGGATTGGAGTTGTTTAAATTCATTCCGCTAATTACGCCAGTTGCGTTGGGACGATTAGGTGTTCTTTCACCTTCAAAATAAGGAAGTAGCGATAAACCATTTGCGCCAGGTTTTGCCGTTAAAGCAAGAGCGCCAACTTCATCGTGAGACTTTCCAAGGATTCGCGTTGCCGCATCCAAAATACGTGCTGCATTTAAGGTGCAAACCAATGGCAAGAAACGACCTGTGGCATCAGCAAATCCAGCAACAGCGCCAGATGAATCATGTGTTGGTGTATCAGAGACTGCAAATGCGGTTCCGCTAGTTCCAAGTGAGACAACGACATCACCAGGTTGTGCTTGAATACCAAGAGCGGCCGCAGCGTTATCTCCGGCACCAGGTGCGATCTTTACTCCAGATGGAGTTGTGCCACCAAACTCTGCAGGGCTAACGATTTTTGGAAGATGAATTTCACGGTCTGTACGCATCGCTAGCGCCAAAATGTCACGTCGATATTTAGAGGTAGATGGATCAAAGTATCCAGTACCAGATGCTTCACTGCGATCTGAAAACAACTTGCTGAAATCTCTTGTATCACTTGGAGAGTGCTGTAGTTGCCAAGACAACCAGTCATGGGGGAGTGCGACGCCGGCAACCTTTGCAGCGTTATCTTTTTCAGAATCTGCCAACCATCGCAACTTTGAAGCGGTAAAGGATGCAACCAGCACCGAACCAACTTGTTTAGCCATTTCAGTTGGGCCACCAATTTCAGAATTTAAAGAATCTGCCGCACTAGCGGATCGTGTGTCATTCCAAAGAAGTGCATCACGGATTACTGCTCCCTTTTCATCCAAGGCGACCATGCCGTGTTGTTGTCCGCCAATTGAGATTGCTTC
>JBIIPL010000132.1:0-3022 GCA_044342645.1 Candidatus Planktophila sp.
GTTGTCTTTAATCACGATGGACGTCCCTTTTTAAATTACTACTCACGTTCTTGGATCATTGATAAAGATGGCGAAATCATTCGCCCTGCAGGTTCAGAAACTGGCTTCTGGCGCGTTAAACCAAATAACGTTTTAGAAGTAGTGATCTCACATAACACTGGTATTTCTGAAGGATGGGTTGGACAGTTTGATGGTCCGAAGATTCAACTCGTGCTGGATCAAGGATATTCAGCGCCAACAGCAAAGATTGTTACAGCTGGAGTGCGTTTATATGGGCTAGTTGCTGGCGAGCTATTTTTTGCATACGACATGGCGGCTGAAGGCCAAGAGCTTCAAGCGCATATTTGGTCATCACTAGAACGCCAATCTGAGTAAAGAGAGCGCAAATGTTTAACGATGAAGTCTTAGCCGAATATGTCCGTGACGGCGTTGTCGAATCAGAACATCGTGGTTTTTTAGTAGCGCTAAATGCAGATGGTTCAATCTTTAAAGCACTTGGCGATGTAGAAACAAAAATCTTTCCGCGCTCAACAGTTAAATGTGCACAAGCATCTGCAATGGTGCGCAGTGGTTTAGATTTAGAACCACGCTTGCTGGCACTTGCTCAATCAAGTCATTCTGGTGGCGAAATACATATGGATGGTGCACGTGAGATTTTGGTGTCGGTTGGATTATCTGAAAGCGCTTTGCAATGCGCACTTGATCGCCCTCTTGGTGATGCCGAACGTCGTGCCTGGGGTGAAAAAGCACCAACACAGATTGCAATGAATTGCAGCGGAAAACATGCCGCAATGTTGGCAACTTGTGTAAAAAATGGTTGGCCAATTGAAAGTTACTTGGAACAAAGCCATCCATTGCAATTGGCGATTAAAGCAGAGCTAGAGGAATTAGCAGGAGAGAAGATCTCTTTAACTTCTACTGATGGTTGCGGTGCACCACTCTTTTTGCTCTCGTTAAATGGTTTGGCTCGCGCAGTTCGTGAAATTACTATTTCTAGTGATCCGGTTCATCAAAGCGTGATGAGTGCTGCGCGCGCATTTCCTGAGATGGTTGGTGGCAGTGGCCGCCACAACACCGAGATGATGCAGCAAGTACCTGGGTTATTTATGAAAGATGGTGCGGAAGCGGTAAATGTCTGTTCACTCAGCGATGGTCGTACTTTTGTATTTAAAGTAAGCGATGGATCACTTCGCGCTTTTCGCACGATTGTGCACGCTTGCTTAAAAGATTTCGGTATCGATACTGAGTTAACCCCTGAAAAGGTAATGGGTGGACCACGTGTAATTGGCACGATTCGCGCCACGATTGCAGCACGCACAAATAAGTCGAACGGTTAATCAATGGCGGCTATTGATCCTCGGATTGTGATTGAAGAGTTCCTAGATTCGCATGACCTCGAATACGAGCAGAAAGATCCCAATACTTTTTTAATTACTCTGCCTGGTGAGAAAAAACTGCAGACGCATTGCGCCTTGATTGTTGGCGATCACTCTTTGAGTATCAACGCTTTTGTAATTCGTAAACCTGATGAAAATGAAGGCGCTGTACATGCTTGGTGCATGGCAAAGAATGCCGGAATGTACGGAATCGCTTTTGCCATTAATGATTTGGGCGATATTTTTCTAGTTGGACGTTTGCCACTTGCGGCAGTCAATGATCAAGAGATAGATCGTTTAGTTGGGGCAGTTCTGCAATATTCAGATTCATCATTTAATCCGCTGCTAGAACTGGGATTTGCCAATTCAATACGTCGCGAATGGGCTTGGCGCGTTAACCGTGGAGAATCTTTAGCAAATCTTGATGCCTTTAAGCATTTGATTTAATTTATCACCCTACACATGGCAAGATAGGACTATGTCCAACTACGAATTGATCTTGTTGCGCCACGGCGAATCAGAGTGGAATGCAAAGAATCTATTTACTGGCTGGGTAGATGTTCGTCTTTCAGCCGCTGGAGAAGCAGAAGCAGCCCGTGGTGGAAAGTTATTGGCCGAACGTAATTTATTACCTGATGTAGTTCACACATCTTTACTGCGCCGCGCAATTCATACTTCACAACTCGCACTCGATTCCTGCGATCGCCATTGGATTCCGGTTCGCCGCTCTTGGCGCTTAAATGAACGTCACTACGGCGCTCTGCAAGGTAAGGATAAGAAAGAGACGCTGGCACAGTACGGCGAAGAACAATTTAAATTATGGCGCCGTTCTTACGATACGCCGCCTCCGCCGATTGATTCCAATGATCCATATAGCCAAGCAAACGATGCGCGTTACGCTGATTTGGGTTCAGATTTGCCAGCAACAGAGTGCTTAAAAGATGTCGTGACTCGGATGATGCCTTATTGGCAAGAGTCAATAATTCCGGATCTGAAAGCAGGCAAGCGCGTGCTGGTTACAGCTCACGGAAATTCACTTCGAGCACTTGTTATGCATTTGGATGGGATTTCACAATCAGATATTGCAGAATTAAATATTCCTACTGGAATTCCGCTGCTCTATAACTTGGATGCAGACTTTAAGCCGATTAAAAAAGGCGGAGAGTATTTAGATCCAGAAGCTGCGAAAGCTGCTATTCAGGCTGTTGCGAATCAGGGGAAGAAGTAGCCTCAACCGAATTTGATGTGACGTTTTTATAATCATCACGCTTATCGCGAATGATTACTTCTGCAGTAACCAAGCCAGCACGCGCAAAACCGAGATCAACTTTTATGTGGCGTCCGGCTACCGGTAGAACACCAGTAAATACCGCCTTCACATTGGCGCTTTCGCCTTCAAAACGCAGTGGTGCATTTTGCTCCAGCAATGTCTTGCCAGTAATTGTTGCGCCTCTTCCATCAACGGCAATTCCGATCAATTGATCAGTTTCTGCACCTTGATTCACAATGGTTCCAACAACAACTGCATCACCATTTTCAGTTGCAACAAGTAATAAATTAACAATCTTTATCGCACTACCATTTTGAGTAATACTGAGTTCAACACCATCAGTTACTTGCGTAATATTTCGAGTTGCTGCGCTTTG
>JBIIPL010000133.1:0-2955 GCA_044342645.1 Candidatus Planktophila sp.
AGTTGCCGCTGCGCCAATTCGTAGATTAACTCTGCGATTGCTGCAAGAAAGCCAAGGATCTGCCCCAAAAATTGAGTCCTTACTTTCGCTCGCACAATGGAATACACCGGCAAGACGAAGTGGTGGGATACCAAGTGATTACATCAGTTGGAATTTACGTGAAGCAGAATGGCTTGGAATCACCGGGCAAGGCGCGATTTCAAAGTATGGAATTGGTCTATTAGCTGGATCAGATCTAGATGAGATTGATGAGGATCTACCAAAACCAGTTGATCACATTCTTATTCAAAGTGATCACACTGCAATTGCACCTGGACCACTAGAGCATGAAATTGCCCAAGAGTTAGCAATTCTTGCTGAAATTGAAAGTCGCGGTGGCGCAACTGTTTATCGCTTTAGTGAAGCAACTATCCGCCGCGGTTTAGATCACGGGCGCACCGGAGATGAGATAAAAGCATTTTTAAAGAAGACTTCTAAAACCCCAATGCCACAACCGCTGGAGTATTTGATTGCTGATGTTGCTAAGAAACATGGCAAGTTACGAGTTGGAAATACTGCAGCATTTATTAGATGTGAAGATCCTGCCTTGATCGCGCAGATCATCAGCGATAAACGATTGGAAATGTTATCGCTACGCCAAATATCTCCAGAAGTTCTAATCTGCCAACACGATGCAGCCGATGCTATGTCTATATTGCGCGGCTTTGGATATTTACCGGCCGGAGAAGATTCGCAAGGTGCGCTGCTTAGTGGACCAAGAATTCAACGCGCAAAAGGAAAAGCGCGACCTCCAAGAATTCTTGGAGAATTCGATCGTCCTGATGAGTTGCAGTTAGAAGCGGCGTTACGTGCACTTCGCACTGGAGAAAAATCTAGCCATCGTCAAAGCACTTTGCGCAACATCGCATCGAGCGCACTGGGTTCTCTGCCGCGCACGACCGCTAATGAGACTTTGGATATTTTGGCAGATTACTTAAAAAATCAGCCGGCTACCTCTCTCTCAATTGGTTATGCCGATAACAATGGCCTAGTTTCACATCGCATCATTGATCCCTTAAAACTCTCGGCTGGATCACTTATTGCGCGCGATCACGCCACTGGCGAGGTGCAAACCTTTAGAATTGCACGCATAACAGGGGTGGCGGCGATATGACGAACACGAATGAGGCTAAATACGGCAGACTTGACCCTATGTTGGCTGCGATTGAAGCTTTGGTGCGATGTGAATCGCCAACTGAAGATATTGCCGCTTGCCAGAACGTAGTTCGTTTAGCAAGTGATATTGCAACTCGCGTTCTCGGTACACCCGCACAAATAAAAGAGATTAAAGGACGCCCCGTATTTTGGTGGGGCGCTAGCCAACCCGAAATTCTTTTACTTGCCCATCTCGATACTGTTTGGCCACACGGTTCATACCAACCTCTCTGGGAAGTTAAGGGCGATGTTGTTCGCGGGCCTGGAGTCTTTGATATGAAAGCGGGTTTTGTGCAAGCGTTATTTGCATTAAAAGATATTGAAGGCGCAGCAGATCGGGTTGCACTTGTTGCAACTACCGATGAAGAAACCGGTTCTTTTGCATCGCGAGAATTAATCAAGGAGCTTTCTGCAACTGCCAAGGCTGTCCTAGTTTTAGAATCATCACTAGATGGCAAAGTTAAAACTGGTCGCAAAGGTACAGCGATGTACCAGATAGCGGTGCACGGACTGGCATCTCACGCAGGTCTAGAACCAGAAAAAGGCGTTAACGCCACCGTTGAAATCGCCCACGTGATCCTCCAACTTGCTGCGCTAGAGAATAAGGAGCACGGTACAACTGTTGTTCCAACTCTCTTAAAGTCTGGAAATAGCGCAAACACGATTCCGGATTTAGCACTTCTTGAAATCGATGCGCGTTCTTTTGCACAATCTGAAATTGAAAGAGTTGATACAGCGATTAAATCTCTCAAGGCAACCATTTCTGGCGCTCGTTTAGAAATAACGGGTGGATTAAATCGTCCACCGCTACAGCCATCATCAACAAAAGCGTTGTATGAACAGATTGAACAAGTTGCTAAATCAATTGGTATGGCTGCAGTGGGTTGTGCCGAAGTGGGTGGAGCCAGTGATGGTAATTTCGCAGCAGCAGCAGGCGCACAAGTCCTCGATGGTTTAGGTGCAGTCGGCGGAGGTGCACACGCACCAAGTGAATGGGTTAGTTTGAAATCAATTGAAGAACGTCGAGCTTTGCTGCACGCATTTATTAAAGACTTGCTGAAATGAGCGAAGGCCCGTTAATAGTCCAGAGCGATAAAACGCTTCTGCTAGATATCGATCATCCCCTTTCAACAGAATGTCGCCGCGCGATCGCGCCATTTGCTGAACTAGAACGTTCACCAGAACATATTCATACCTATCGCTTAACCAACTTGGGCTTATGGAATGCACGCGCTGCCGGACACGATGCAGAGCTAGTAATTGATACTTTGATTAAATATTCACGGTATGCGGTCCCACATTCTCTTCTGGTGGATGTTGCCGAAACCATGTCGCGCTATGGGCGTTTGCGTTTAGAGGCTGATCCAGTGCACGGACTTATTTTGATCACAACTGATGTTGGTGTTTTAGAAGAAGTCATTCGTGCCAAGAAGATTGCTCCACTTTTGGGTGTTCGAATTGATCCTGAAACTATTGCAGTTCATCCCAGCCAGCGTGGTGCAATTAAGCAATCACTTCTTCGACTCGGTTGGCCAGCAGAAGATTTTGCAGGATACGTCGACGGTCAAGCTCATGAAATATCTCTTAAGCAAAATGATTGGAAGATCCGTCCCTATCAAGAGTTAGCAGCTGAAGGATTTTGGCACGGTGGTTCAGGTGTTGTCGTTCTTCCCTGCGGTGCAGGAAAAACTATTGTTGGCGCAGCCGCTATGGCACACGCCAAAGCAACAACTTTAATTTTAGTTACCAACACAGTTGCGG
>JBIIPL010000134.1:0-2954 GCA_044342645.1 Candidatus Planktophila sp.
CACAGCAACAGCGTCAATATCTTTTAGCGAAATACCGGCATCACGCACTGCTTTATCAATACTCGGCAACATCGCTTCCAGATGCGCCCGGCTAGCGATTTCAGGAACAACTCCCCCAAAACGTGCGTGCTCTTCCACACTTGATGCAATGACATTTGCTAATGACTTTCGCCCACGGACAATTCCAATCGCAGTCTCATCACAAGATGTTTCAATTCCTAAAACAAGTGGCTCGCTCATGAGTTGAGCTCCTTACGCATCACAAAGGCATCTAAACCTGGGCCGTAATAACATTCGCGAGTTGAGATTACTTGGTAGCCCAACTTTTCATAGAGAGTAATTGCGCTGACATTTTTGGTACCAACTTCTAACATCATCGCTGGGGCTTGCTTTGAAATTGACCAGTCTTCCAGCGCCTTCATAAAGTAAGTTGCGATGCCTTTTCGCGTGTATTCGGGCAAAACCGCGATAGTTAATACATCTGCTTCCACACCTGCCGCCACAACCAAGACAGCGGCATAACCAACAATCTGATCTTGATCATTTGTTGCAACGATGAAATGTCGTGAATTTGGCACACCTTTAAACTCTTCTTTAAATTGCCCCATTGACCATGGCGAATCCGCAAAGAGAACTCGCTCCATAGAAACCAAGACCGGAAGATCAAGTTGAATCGCAGCACGGTAGGAAATCATGTGCGCTCCGCAGTTGGCACGGCATCTGGACGGCGCAGATACATTGGTTCAGTAACGCTCTGCAAAGTACTTAACGCAACTAACTTTTGTAAATTGGGATACTGATCAATTATGAAGTTATCTACTTCTGATGGCTTGCTAACTGCTGGTCCTGAAACTCGAACGCCATCTTTGTATCTTGCCCAGTAAATTTCTTTACGCCGCGCATCGATCGCCACTGTGTATTCACTTTGGTCAATCGAAATCGCATCGAGTGAGCAAACGCCAATGACTGGAATCTCACGAGCCAGCGCAAAGGATTGCGCAAAGGAAATTCCGACACGAAGACCGGTAAACGGGCCCGGACCCATTCCGACAACTACTTGATCGGGTTTAGGGCAGATTTCTAAAGCTTTCACCACTAATTCGGTTATCGCAAAACCATGTTCGGTTGCACCTTCATGAAAGGCTTCAAAAAGAACGTTGCCATCTTGGATTACACCGACAATTGTGCGCGATGTCGCGGTATCTATCGCAAGTGAAATAGTCATAGATTTACTTGCGCCCAACGTGGGCCGATGGCACGCCAAGAAACAATGCGCTCTTCATCAGTGCGATCAATATCAATTTCTAAGCGCTCATCAGATAAGCGCGCAGATTCTGCCCCACCCCATTCGATAACTGTCACAGCACTTTCACGTGCTGTATCAAGATCTAAATCATCCAGATAAAGCGCGGCTTTGCCACCTTCCAGTAAACGGTAGGTATCAACGTGGATTAACGACAACACACCTTTATGGATACGTGAGATTACAAAGGTAGGTGAGGTTATTTCGGTGAAGCCAAGGGCTGATCCAATGCCTTGCACCAGCACAGTTTTGCCAGCGCCAAGTGGGCCATTTAAAAGTATGAGATCTCCGGCGCGAAGTTGCGCACCAATTCTTTTACCGAGATCGAACATCTCTTGCGCTGATGCGATCTTCATAAGGCTTAAGGGTACTAGTTAACCTCTGATAGAAAAAAACAGGGGCCGCGCTCTCGCGCGACCCCTGTTTTGTAGGATCTTTTCTACAGCTAATTAATTATTTGCTGTAGTACTTCATCCATGGGTACAAAGTATCGCGGTCGATCACAAGGCCTTTTGCCTTGCGTACCTTTGATAGCTGTGCACCGGACCAAGGCAAGTTACCGTTCTCGGCTGCAGCAAGTGCAGTATCGATTACGAGCTTGTATTGATCCATAGTGAAGTTAGTGTGACCAGCACCTGGTGTATTTGCTATTGACACTGGTGTTCCGTCAGCATTGAACTTTGACCAAGTCTTAGGAGTTACGCTCCAAAGAACTTGCAACTTGCGCACTGGTGCTGCATATGAACCGCTCTTTTGAGCAGCCTTCAATGCAGCAGCCTTTGCGGCAGCAAAGTCTTCCTCATATAAATCAGAGTAGCGCTGAATGATTCCGGCTGGCTCGATTGGATCGTGCTGGCCGATCATCATTACTGTTGGGACTTTTATCTTGCCAGTGTGATTGTAGGCAGCAGCAGCCTTTGCCATTGCAGCAGCATCACCCTTGATGCGTGGTGCATCTGGATTTGCAGCGACAAGCGTGGACAACATTCCAGCGATTGATGCGTTACCACCAAGGCCTGCGTTAAAGATTGTGCGATCTTCTTCGCTTAACTGCTTTGAGTAATCAGTCTTCTGGGTATCTGCCCAAACTCCACCCATCTTCGTTTCCAGATCGCGTGCACCGGCAAGTGCATAATTCAACATACCGGCGATGTTTTCTAGAACGGCAAGTGCTGGTGCATATGCCAATGGCCATGCAGTAACAGCTGCGCCACCAGGGGTTGAGATGCTGTCAAAGGATGTGCTCTGGGTGCTGACACCGGACAATAGACCGATCATCAAGAGCGCACTGCGTGATGGAATTCCCTTAGCCTCAAGTGCTTTTGCTGATGCACTTGAAGTTGTTGGCCAAGCACCTGTTGCGACACCGGCCTTAAGAGCACCGAGCAATGCAGCGTATTTAGCGCCGTCTCCCAGCATTTGCAGATCGCCAGCAAGTCCTGGTGCGTAACCAGATAACTTAATTGATGGATCAAACCAAGTTTTAAGTAACCACAACATATCAATGAAGTACTTGGTCTGTGAGTTAAATGAATCAACAGGGTTCATCACCGCAGCTGATGCAAGTAGCTCTGGGTTCTTCTCAGCAAATGCCTGAGTAATTCCGCCACCCATTGAGTAACCCCAAGCCACAACCTTCTTAGTTGTTGTG
>JBIIPL010000052.1:0-8641 GCA_044342645.1 Candidatus Planktophila sp.
GGCTGACCTTGGAGTTCAAGCAATTTACGACCTAGTGAAGAATGGTGTACAGCCAACTACTTCAGAAGGTCTTGATTTCTTCAACACCGGCGTTAAGTTGATTACTGATGACCCACAAGATGGAGTTCCATCAGAGACAACTGAATACGGTCTAGCAAACGCTTGGGGTTAATCCCAGCTCTTTAGTGAATAACTAAAGAAGAGTGTTTAAAGAGGGCGGCTGCTTCGGCAGTCGCCCTCTTTAACTAGGCACTAGAGTTAATCAAGTTAAACAATCAGATATTTCGTAACTTCGAAAGGATCACAAGTGAGTCAAGATACGGCCACATACGATGCAGCGGCAGAGTTTCACGACCGCGCATCAATTAGCCAAAAAATGCAAGCTCTCCTGCATAAATATCCATGGCTAAGCTCAACAATGGTGCTAGTTGTAGCATCAATAATTTTTAGTTTTTTCAATGAAAACTTTTTAACACCTTCTAACTTCTCACTTATCCTTCAGCAAGTAGCGATCGTCGGTGCAGTAGCCGCCGGACAGACGCTAATTATTTTGACTGCCGGTATCGACCTTTCTTGCGGAGCGATCGCGGTCTTTTCATCAATGACGATGGCGAAGTTAGTTCAAGGAACACCTGGCGAAGGTGAACCAGTTGGCTGGGCTATCTGGTTGGCATTCCCAATGGGATTACTTGTCGGCATGCTCGGTGGAGCAATTAACGGCTTCTTAGTAACAAAGGTTAAATTACCACCGTTCATCGTTACCTTGGGTACTTACAACGTATTCCTTGCGCTGACTCTTACTTTAACTAAGGGAACTGTTCCTTCAATTGAGATGGACCCATTCCTATTAACACTCGGTAATTATGTAAATCTCGGACCATTCCGAGTCACAACAGGTGTTCTCTTTATGTTCGCGATGTATATGGTCTTGGCCTTCGTTTTGCGTTACACATCGTGGGGACGTCACGTTTACGCAGTAGGCGATGACATTGATGCAGCGCGCTTGGCAGGTATTTCCGTTAACCGCGTTCTAATGAGCGTTTACATGGTTGCCGGTCTTACCTTCGCACTTGCCGCCTGGATCGTTATTGGTCGCGTGACTGTTGCTAGCCCAAATACTGGCGGCGACCTAAACCTTGATGCGATCACTGCGGTGGTTATTGGTGGAACATCACTATTCGGTGGCCGAGGAACAATCTTCGGTTCATTAATCGGAGCGATAATCGTGGGTGTTTTCCGTAATGGTCTGACACTTGCCGGCGTTGACTTGTACTACCAGCTCCTTGCAATCGGACTTCTTATTATCTTCGCTGTCTCAGTTGACCAGTGGATCAGAAAGGCACGCAAATGAGTAAGAAACCAATTCTTCAAGCCGTTGGACTAACTAAATCCTATGGTCGCGTCGTCGCACTTGATGGCTCTGATCTAGAACTATTTCCGGGTGAAGTTCTCGCAGTAGTCGGCGATAACGGAGCTGGTAAATCAACCATGATTAAATGTTTATCTGGCGCTGAAGTTGCTGACGAAGGTCAGATCATTGTTGATGGCCAACAAGTCTCATTTAAGCGACCACAAGATGGCCGTCATGCCGGAATCGAAACTGTGTACCAGACACTTGCTGTTGCACCAGCTCTCGATATCGCATCAAACCTCTTTCTCGGTCGTGAGATGCGCAAGAAGGGTCCACTTGGATCAGTCTTTCGTATGATCGATAGCTCTGGAATGCGCAAGGCTGCTAAAGAACATATCGCAGCACTTGGTATCGGAACAATCCAGAACATCACGCAGGCTGTTGAAACACTTTCTGGTGGACAGCGCCAAGCAGTTGCGGTTGCACGTGCTGCGGCGTTCGGCCAGAAGGTAATCATTCTTGACGAACCAACAGCAGCACTTGGCGTTCGTGAATCACGTCAGGTACTCAAGCTAATTGAGTCTCTTCGTGATCGCGGTATGCCGGTTATTTTGATCTCACACAACATGCCTCAGGTCTTTGAAGTTGCAGATCGCATCCAGGTACAACGCCTCGGAAAGCGCGCTGCAGTTGTTACTCCAAAGAGCCACTCAATGAACGATGTTGTTGCGATTATGACTGGTGCTATGACAGTCGATAAGAAAGACCAAGCACTCAGTTCAATTCGTTAATCTCCAAGCAAAAATAGAAGTTAAACAATGGCCACTCCGATTCGTATTGAATCGGATGTGGTCATTGTTGGTTCTGGGATGGGTGGCGCAACAACGGCCTATGCCCTGGCCAATAAGGGCATAAAGACACTGGTTTTAGAACGTGGCGAGCGAATGCCACGCGAGCCAGAGAACTGGTCACCTTCAGAGATCTTTATGAAGACTCGTTACAAGCCCAATGAAAAGTGGGTTGATCAGAACGATAAAGAGTTTGTTCCTGGCGTTCATTACTTTGTCGGCGGAAATAGCAAAGTTTATGGCGCTTCACTTCCACGTTTTAGTCGCTTCGATTTCGGAATTGTAAAACACCAAGAAGGAACATCGCCGGCTTGGCCATTTACATACGAAGATTTAGAGCCGTATTACTACGGCGCTGAGGAGTTGTACCGAGTACACGGTGATGCCCAGAATATTTATGGCAACGACCGCAGCACCCCATTTCCTTATCCTGCGATGCAACACGAGCCCTACGTTGAAGAACTTGGTGAGCGCTTACGTAAAGCAGGCGTGCATCCACATTCAAACTCGATGGGTATCGACTTGGGCCCAGGCGGAAAATGTATTCGCTGTAAGACATGCGATGGTTTTGTTTGTAAGTTAGATGCCAAGAGTGATGCAGAAGTAAATGCTTTAAATCCTGCGATCGCCACTGGCAATGTGACCTTAATGACCTCAGTACAAGTAAATCGAATTGTCTTATCCGAAGATAGAAAATCTGTTAGCCACCTGGAAGCAACTCGCAACGGTGAGCAGCTAGAAATATATGGGAAGAAATTTGTGATTTCTGCAGGTTCGGTAAATACCGCAGCGCTCTTGCTCAAATCAGGTGTTGCCAACTCATCTGACCAAGTTGGTCGCAACTTTATGATGCATATCAATAGCCACATCGCAGCCGTTGATCTGCGCCGCAAGAACGATGTCACTTTCCAGAAAACTCTATCTTTCACCGATTGGTACTTAGATGGTGGCAAAGGTTATCCACTTGGCGCTGTTCAATTAATTGGAAAAGTACAAGGCATAATGATGAAATCTTTTGCCAAGCAAGTTCCGCTTCCGTTGCTTAACTACATTTCAGATCACAGCGTTGAATTTGTGGTTATGAGTGAAGATCTGCCCCACCCTGAAAACCGGGTAACTATAGGTAAAAATGGGGTTATCAAGATCGCTCGTCGCGCCGTTGGAATGAAGACGCATATGGAACTTCTGCGTCGCTCCAAAAAAGTATTACGCAAGGCCGGCTATCAAGGAATCTTCAGACAACCCTTTGATATCTCAATGAACTCGCATCAATGTGGCACAACTGTTGCTGGCGTTGATCCGCGCACCAGCGTTGTAGATGGTTACTGCCGCAGCCACGATCATCACAATCTTTTCTTGATTGATGGTGGATTCTTCCCATCATCTGCAGCGATGAATCCAGCGCTGACTATTGCTGCGCAGGCACTACGCGTTGTTGCAGAATCTGATCTCGCGAAAATTTAAGAAAGTCCTAAGACGCGCGTTAGTTCATTATGTAAATCTTTAGGATCAACGGCAACGCCGGTCCAATACTCGATTGCGATTACAGCTTGATTGACCACCATTCCTAAACCTTGCAGAGTGGTCGCTCCACGCTTTCCTGCTTCGGTCAAGAAGTAAGTTTGTGGTGGATTTACGATCACATCAGCTGCCAACATTCCGGGGCGAATTGAGTCAAAGTTAATATCTTGTTGCCCTTCGGTATTAACCATTCCCATAGAAGTTGAATTGATTACTACTTCGGCATCTTTTGGAATTTCATAAGTCTTGTTCCACTCCACAAATTCTGCGCTTGCTTTGGTTTTATCATTTATTAGCGTGGTTAACTCTTCCCCGCGAGCGCGTGAGCGATTTACAACATAGAACTTGCTTGCACCCGCCAAAGCGAGTTCAACTGCGATTGCGCGTGCTGCGCCACCTGCGCCGAGAAGAACAACAGTTTTTCCTGTGGCGGGGGTTATTTCCAAAAATGATTTAAGAAATCCTTTGCCGTCGGTATTTTCACCGATTAACTTACCGCCGCGATTTACCGCGCAATTAACTGCGCCGATTAAGGAGGCTGATTCGCCCAGGCTATCTAAATACTTGATTACCTCGACTTTATGAGGGATCGAGCAGTTAAAACCCTTCCAATTCATGGCTTTGGCACCTGCTACAGCCCCACCCAGCTGGTCGGGGTTCACTTCACAATTGATGTATCGATAGTGCAGGTTATTGGCCTTATATGAGGCTTCCACCATTGCAACGGTTGGATTTGAGTCAGATCCCTGCGAGAAACTGCCAGTTAATTCGTGGAGAAAAGATCCGCCTATATCCATGGTCATGTTCAGACCTTACCGCGCAAGTTATGATCAGCCAATGACCACGACATTCTTACAACGAATTGCATCTGCACCTATCTCTTGGGGAATCTGTGAAGTCCCAGGTTGGGGTGCAATGTTGCCAACAAAACGAGTGCTATCTGAAATGAATAGCCTTGGTTTACCAGCAACTGAAATTGGCGCACCAGGTTTCTTCTCTGATGATTCTGCAGAACTTAAGGATCAATTAGCAGAATTTAATATGTCGATGATCGGTGGTTTCACGCCAGTTGTCTTGCACGATAAGTCTCAAGAAAAAGCGACAATTGAATGGACGCTAAAGATAGCCAAGAAATTTCAAGAGGTGGGTGCTACTCATTTTGTTTCATCTCCAATTCAGAGTTGGGATTGGGCTAACCCAAAAGAGCTAAGCAGCGATGAAGTAACGCAATTTTTCAAGATGCTTGGCGAAGTAGATCAAATTTGTAAAGACCACGGACTGGTTCAAGTAGTACATCCGCATTTACAGACTGTGGTTGAAACTAAGCGAGATATTGATCGCGTAGTAGAAAACTCAGATGTGATGTGGTGTTTGGATACTGGGCATATGACAATTGGTGGGCAAGACACTGTTGAGTTCGCCAAAAAATATGCCAGCCGTGTTGGCCATGTTCACTTAAAAGATGTAAATATGAAATCTGTGCCACCAGTACTTGCTCGCCAACAGAGCATTATGGAAGGTGTACAGAACGGTTTATTTACTCCGCTAGGTCAAGGCGATGTTCCTATTCTCGAAACTATTTTGGCGCTGGAAAGCGCTGGCTATCAAGGTTGGTATGTGATTGAACAAGATGTTGCAATCACCGGTGAAATGCCAGGTATTGGCGAAGGCCCAATTACTGGAATGACAAAATCTGTTGATTACCTTCGTAAAGTTGTTGCACCTGAACTCGCAAAAATAGGTAAGTAACTATTGGAACCGATAGTTCTTGAAGATGATTCGGCCGTAGGCATATACGCGGCCGAAATTATCTACTCTTATCTAGCAAGAGCGAGTGAATCGGGGAAGCGCTTCGTTCTTGGGTGCCCAGGTGGTCGCACGCCCCGCAGCACATATAAGTATTTAGCTCAGTTAATTAAACTATCAAACTTAAATATTAGCCATATGGTGATCGCAATGATGGATGAATACCTCACCAACAACCCAGATGGAACCCACTCTAACCACGCATTTGAAAAGCATTTTAGTTGTGCCCGCTTTGCTAAGTTGGAAATCTTTGATGTCTTAAATGAAGGTGCACCTGAAGGCGGCAAAATTGCACTAGAGAACGTTCGCTTCCCTGATGCTAAAGATCCTGATGGCTATGAAGAATTTCTGCGCACGGTCGGTGTTGATGTCTTTTTAATGGCCAGCGGTGCCTCAGATGGCCACGTCGCTTTTAATCCTCCAGGAACTGAAAGAAGTGCTCGCACCCGCATCGTGCGGATCGCAGATAAAACCCGTAACGATAATTTAGGCACGTTTCCTGACTTTAAAGGTATTGATGAAGTTCCAACACATGGCGTTAGCGTTGGTCCAGCGACAATGGTTGATGTTTCAGCAATCGTGATTATGCAGTTAATTGGTGAGCATAAAGCGCAAGCTTTTCAACGTATCTCCGCTGCAACTAATTATCAGAGTGATTGGCCTTCAACAATTGTTCGTGAATGTAAGAACTATTACATCCTTGCCGATAAGGCCGCGGCCAAAATTTAATTTGCCGCGATTGCAGCGCCAATTACTGCTGCAGTAGCACCAGTTAACGCATTTAAAATTTTCGGTGCAGGGCGACGCTTACTTGCATTATCTGCGTAACTCGCAATTACCAGCTTTCGATATAGCTCGCTACCGAGCCACAATCCTCCACCAATAACTATTATTTCTGGATCAAGATAATCAATCATCGCGGCAAGTGATTTACCTAAGACCGCTGCGGCCGAATCGATTACTTGCTGTGCGCTTTCATCACTGGCGTATTTTGCAAAGACACTTTCAGCGCTCTCAACTTCGTCTTTCACAATACTTTGATACCTACGTGCGATTCCCATTCCAGAGGAATATTGTTCCAAATTCGGACTTTCCTTCGAGTTATCTATCTCAGTAATACCAAACCCGATCGCCTCACCAGTGGCCCCAGTCCAAGGTTTGCCATTAATTACAAGAGCGTGAGATATGCCAGAGCTCACCGTTACGAAGAGAAAATCACTTAATCCGCTAGCGCGCGCTTCTGCAAGTGCCATAGCCCGAACATCAGATTCGATCGTCCAATCAAAACCAGTGAGAGCGGCAAAATCTTCTTTCGGTTGGATATTCCACGCAATTTGATCTCTGCTATTCAACTCTTGGCCGGGGGTTACATATTCGGCGAAACACGCACCGCCTTTAACTACTTCAATATTCCGGCTCTTTGCCAACGACAATATTTCTTTGATTAAACCTTTTGTTAGCGCCAAATCTTGATCGGCAAGTCCAAATAGGGATTCTCGGCCAGGTATTGATACCTCATGCAGTATCTCGAAATTCTCACTGACTAACGCCCCAGCTATTTTGGATGCGCCAACATCAATCGCAATGGTCGCCTTCGCTGAACTCATAATTATTAAGGATAGTCCCTATCGGCGATATTGGCTTTTGAGTAGACTGGCCTGCGGTAAATACTTTTAAACACAAGGGAGTTTTTCGTGTCTGATATTCGCGTAGGTGTAATTGGTGTGGGAATCATGGGCGCAGGACATGCCAGATACTTAACCGATTCTGTTGACGGTGCAGTAGTGACCGCATTCTTTGATCTTGATGCAGCGCGAATGGATGCTTTAGCCAGTGAGTTATCGGCAAAATCTGGAGCAACAATTAATAAGCACTCTTCCGTTGCAGATCTTGTAAACGACCCAACTGTTGATGCGGTAATTATTTGTTCACCTGATGGCCTTCATCCAGAACACCTCGAACTTTGCGTAAATGCTGGCAAGCCAACTCTCTGTGAAAAGCCGCTAGCTCCCCGTTTAGAAGATGCCAAGAAGATTGCAGAAATTGTTAAAGCATCAGGAGTTCCTGTAGCCCTCGGTTTCATGCGTCGCTTTGATCCAGGTTACGTACAAATGAAGAAAGAGATTCAATCCGGTAAGTATGGTGAAGTAATTCAAATTCGCGCCGTTAGCCGAAATGTTTCAACTGCTGGTGGAACGACTGCCGGCATGATTTCAAACTCAGCAGTTCACGAATTTGATATTGCCCGTTGGTTACTGGAAGAAGAGTTCACCACAGTTTCTGTGGCATATGCCAAGAAAACCTCTCACGCTGTTCCGGATATTCAAGATGCGATTAGCATCTTGGCCCACACCGAATCAGGTGTGTTAATGACTGTCGATAACTGCGCAAATAGCACATACGGATATGACGTTCGCGTTGAAGTATTAATGCAAAATGGCTCATTAGAACTTAACAACCTCGGCGATTTAACGATCAGCTTCGGTTTTGAATTACCCGGTCGCAAAGCCGGACGCCTCCACGACAACTGGATTGGGCGCTTTACCGATGCTTACATCGGCGAACTGCGTGCTTGGGTTGCCTCAATCAAAGATGGCGTCGTAGATTCAAATCTGGCCACAGTCGATGACGGTATTGCGGCAAGTATTGCTTGCGAAAAAGGTATTGCTTCGCTTTAAAGCGAGTCCATAACTGTAATCGTTTCGCCAAATACATAATTTGGTCCGACTGCTTGCCATGCCTTGCTATTGGCATTGACCATGTGCGCATCCCAAGATGGGCGATCGCTCCAGATTTCCCAGACATTTACTACATCTGGCTTCTGGGTATCGCGATAGATATCAATAAATTCGCAACCAGCCTCGGTGCGAATTACCGCAATGTGGCTCTTGAGTTTTGAAACAAACTCATCGAATTGGCCAGGCTTCACATTTACTTCAACGAATAAAAATACTTTGCTCATGTGCCTCACGGTATCTCGTTTTAGAGGCAATAAAAAGAAAAGCCTTCCGGTGTGAAAGGCACCGAAAGGCTCATCTCGTGCGCGCGAAGGGATTCGAACCCCTAACCTTCTGATCCGTAGTCAGATGCTCTATCCGTTGAGCTACGCACGCCT
>JBIIPL010000136.1:0-2939 GCA_044342645.1 Candidatus Planktophila sp.
TGATATTTGCCAAAATTGGCTTATTCACAGCCGCACTGAACTTTTTATAATCTTCAAGGGTGCGAATTGCTTCAGGGAAAATTAAATCTGCGCCGGCTTCAATATAGGCGTGCACGCGATCGAGCGCTGCATCTATACCTTCGATTGCAATCGCATCCGTGCGAGCCATAATCTGGAAATTATCATCTGTACGGGCATCAACTGCAGCCTTAATTCGATCAACCATCTCACTCTTGGAAACTACCTCTTTATTTGGGCGATGACCGCAACGCTTTGCTCCAACTTGGTCTTCCATGTGCATCGCAGCCGCGCCAGCTTTGATCAAATCTTTTACCGTGCGCCCGATATTAAATGCTGATGAACCAAAACCAGTATCGGCATCAACTAATAAAGGAGTATCGCAAATATTTGTAATCCGGCGCACATCGGTTAAAACATCTTCAAGGGTTGTGATTCCAAGATCTGGTAAACCTAATGACCCGGCTGCAACTCCGCCACCGGATAGATAAATTGCGCGATAACCTTCGCGCTTAGCTAAAAGTGCGTGATTGGCATTAATTGTTCCAATAATCTGTAAAGGAGATTCTTCGGCAAGGGCTTTCTTAAATGCTGCTCCTGCGCTTTGCATGCTCACTAGATCATTCTATCCGCGAAAAGGTACGTTGCAACTTCCCAAATCGTGATCCTAGGCTCAGTTTAGGGTCAAAATTTGCTTTCACCGCGACTAAATTAAAACTGAATATCCAGTGGTCGACGACCAGGATTAAACGAGTTCACTGGTGCATCACTTGGGTAACCAATGCTTACGCCACAGAGAAACTTGTAACCTTCTGGAATATCAAACTCTTTACGGATTACATGCGCCCACTTTGCTAAAGAACCTTGTGCGCAGGTTCCTAGTCCACGCGCAGATGCAGCCAGCATTAAATTCTGCAAGAAAATTCCGCTATCGAGAAAACCGTACTCGCGCATTGATTCGTGGGCAAATAAATAGATCGCCGTCGGAGCACCGAAAGATTTGTAATTTGCAATTATTTGCTTATCACGCGCTTCCTGATCTGCTCGCTCAATTCCCATAGATTTGTATAAAGCGGTGCCTGACTTTGCTCTGGCTTCACCAAATTTTCCTGGGTAATCAAAGGCTGTGTTGTAATCACCGCTAAAGGATTGTTTGCCAAAAATCTTCTTCTTCAGCTTAGATAACAAATTAGGCTTACCCGCACTTTGTGATGCACGAAATGCATCAATGATCGCAGCGCTAATTCGATCCTTCTTTTCGCCTTCAGCAATAGCTAAGAAATATGGTTGGGTATTGCACCAGGTTGGTGCCCACTTGGCGGCATCTAGCACTTCATTTAAAACCTGTCTGTCCAGCGGCCGGTTTTGAAATTCACGGATACTTCTGCGATTTGAAGTTAGTTCAATAAAATTTTCAAAGTTATCCATACTCGACTCCTTAATCAATCTTTGGCGTAGGTATGACAGCACCCATACTTGCATATTTACCAGCGCCAAGGCGAAGCAATGGGTCAACAATTGCTGGATCAATAACTATACGATCCTTAACATCTCTGCTCACCGCTTCATCTGCTACCCACACTTTGGTAATACGAGCAAAGACTAATATTTGAGTCCCTCCTTCTACCTTTACCTCTTTAGCGATGGTGCAAGCGTAATTTATTTTGCATTCGGTTATTAGGGGCGTTGGCCAATCCCAAGGCGTAGTACCAATTTGGTACTCGGTAATTTCACTAACTCCACGATCGAGTTCTTTGGCAGTCTGCTGAACTTGCTTTACCGATCCTTTGCTGGATATTCCAATTGTGAAATCAGGGCTCGTTCTTAGATTTAACAATGTATCTTTTACGCGCCCCGGGTTATCCCAACCACCAACCGAGAACATAATCATCGGAGGCTCTGAAGAAATGCCATTGAAAAATGAGAATGGCGCTAAATTCCATCTCGCATCACCCGGCAAAGAATTATCTGTTAATACCCAGGCAATCGGACGAGGCAAAAGTACTTGGGTCATTATTGCGTATGTCTCGCGCTCTGAAAGTGGCCCTAATTCAATCTCCATCTCGCAATTAAAGCACAACTGATTGAGTGTGTTAAGGCTCAAAAATAATATTTGAGGCCTTACTTAATGAGTTGTGACACCACCATCGATAAAGAGAATTTGCCCAGTGATCATCTTGGCATCATCGCTTAAGAGAAAAGCAATCGACTTTGCCACATCTTCTTGGGTCGCAACACGTCCTAAAGGAATTGAAGCCAACTTCTCAGCCATATACGTTTCATTAGTTAACAATGAGGCAGTCATATCACTTGGAACGATAGTAGGACCGACTGCATTTACTCTAATGCTGTCTGCAGCCCATTCGTATGCTAAAACTTTAGTTAGAAACATAACTGCGGCTTTACTTGCTGAATAACTGACAGTGTTCATTACCGCTGCTTGGCCACTGGTTGAACCAAGATTTACGATACTTCCCGCGGTCGCCTTAAGTGATGGGTATGCAGCCCGACACATTCTAAAAGTGCCGTTTAGATTTACATCTACAACCTTTGTGAAATCTTCTTCACTCATTGAATGAGCAGGGCCGCGACGTACTATTCCGGCGTTATTTACCAGTAAATCAATTTTTCCGTGGCTAGCAAGCACGCTTTCAATCAATTTCAAACAAGATTCATTAGATGCAATATCAACTTGGTGTTGGCTATGAGGAGCTTTTAAATCGCTACTCCACTCAGCAAAAGGCAATACATCTGCAGATGCGATGATCGCTCCACGACTGGCTAACTCTTTTGCGATTGAAAATCCGATTCCGCGAGCAGCACCAGTGATTACTGCAACTTTTCCCTTGAGATCATCCGCCATTTTCAATTAACCCCGTTCGCGAAGTGATCTTTTACGATATTTGCAATTCTCTGGCCAT
>JBIIPL010000135.1:0-2939 GCA_044342645.1 Candidatus Planktophila sp.
CGTCTTCACAATTTTCGCACTCTTTAATTCATTCGCCCTTGTGCAATATCTTCAATACAAGAAAGTCGGCAAGTGGTCTGATTATTTGCGGGGAGAGCGCACTTACATAACGCTATCCCTCGTTGCTAAATCACTACTTGCTTGGCAGATATTCGCCAATACACTTATCCCAGTGTAAAACATTCAATAATTATTTATTTGGGAGCGCAATGGCACTTCGTTGGGGTTACTTAGGAGCAGGCGGCATTGCCAAAATCATCGCAGCCGATTTCGGTCATGCTGGGTTGAAGATCCAAGCCGTTGCTACGCGAGATATGGCGCGAACCAACGCCTTTGCTGATGAGTTCAATATCCCAAATCGCCATCCTGATTATGCATCCCTGGTGGCAGATCCTGAAGTAGATGTTATTTATATATCTACGGTGCAGACTTTGCACCGCGATCACGCACTTCTTGCGATCGAAGCAGGCAAGCATGTTCTGCTGGAAAAACCATTCACCATGAACGCCGCAGATGCCCACGAAATTTATGCCGCTGCAAAGCGTAAAAATGTATTTGTAATGGAAGCGATGTGGACACGTTTCTTGCCCACAATGGTTGCGGTATTTGCAGCGATTGAAGCAGGCGAAATTGGAACACCACATTTTGTTTATGCCGATCACAGCCAATACTTGCCGATCGAGCGCGCACCACGACTTTGGAATCGCGAGCAAGGTGGCGGAGCGCATTACGACTTGGGTATCTATCCAATGCATATGGCAATACGCGCCCTTGGATTTCCAGATTCAGTTAGTGGAAAATCATTAATGACAGATACCGGTGTTGATTCTGCAACCGCTGCTGTTTTGCAATACAACAACGGCAGCCTTGCGTTGATTAATTCTTGTATGACAATGGCTGGAACCTGTAATGCGGCAATCCACGGCACAAAGGGGCGAATAGAAATCGATGGCTGGTTCTTTGAGCAGGCCACTTTTAGTATCTATGACAACCAAAATAAATTAATCCGCAAATATGAAGAGAAGATAAATGGCCGGGGAATGCAGTACCAAGCTGTTCACCTTGAAGAATGCATCGCAAAAGGACTTACTGACAGTCCAATCTTGAGCCTTGCCGATACTGTGAAAATTATGGAAGTAATGGAGCAAATTCACGTCTTTTAATTCCGGTTTTAACGCGCACTTGCTCAGAAGTAACGCTGCGCGTTACTATTTGGTTATGACACTTCGCAGCCTCCTCCTTCGCTGCCGTGGCGGGGCCAAGTAAGCCGGTCCCCTCGCCGCGGGGTTTGTCGCACCGGTAAAACCCGACAAAACCCAAAACATTAGGAGCTGAAGTAAATGTCTCAAGAAAAGAATTTCCCTGATCAAAAAAGATCAAAGATGCCGGTGCATCGCTACTCATCATTTATTCCAGTTGATTTAAAAGATCGCACTTGGCCGACTAAGCAGATGACCAAAGCGCCACAATGGTGTTCGGTTGATCTGCGTGATGGCAATCAAGCGTTGATCGATCCAATGGATACCCCGCGCAAATTGGCGATCTTTAAACTCTTGGTAGAAATGGGTTACAAAGAGATCGAAGTTGGTTTTCCTTCAGCATCTCAGACTGATTTTGATTTTGTACGCAAGATCATTGATGAGGGAATGATTCCTGATGATGTAATAATTCAGGTATTAACCCAAGCGCGCGAACCTTTAATTCGTCGCACCTATGAAGCGATTAAGGGCTCTAAGCAAGCGATCGTTCACCTTTATAACTCAACCTCAACTCTGCAACGTCGCGTCGTCTTTGGCCTTGATAAAGAAGGCATCAAGAAGATTGCAACCGATGGCGCGCAGCTTTGTCTTGATCTAGTTTCCACAGTGCCTGGCACCAAGGTTTCCTTTGAATATTCTCCTGAGTCTTACACCGGCACCGAATTGGAATTTGCGGTTGAAGTTTGTAACGCGGTCAACGCCATCTGGAAGCCAACTCCACAGTGGAAGACAATTATGAACTTGCCAGCAACTGTGGAAATGGCAACACCAAATGTTTACGCTGATTCCATTGAATGGATGTGCCGCAATCTAGAAAATCGTGAGAGCGTGATTGTTTCGCTTCATCCACATAATGATCGCGGAACCGGAGTTGCAGCAGCAGAACTTGGTTATTTAGCTGGCGCAGATCGCATCGAAGGAACGTTATTTGGTAATGGAGAGCGCACCGGAAATGTTTGCTTGGTAACTCTTGGAATGAACTTGGTTTCACACGGAATTGATCCAATGATTGATTTCTCAGATATTGATGAAATCCGCCGCACCGTTGAGTACGCCAATCAATTACGGGTACCTGAGCGCCATCCTTACGGTGGAGATCTCGTATTTACTGCTTTCTCTGGTTCACACCAAGATGCAATTAAGAAAGGCTTTGAACATCTAGAAAGAGATGCCAAAGCTGCCGGCGTTGATAAAGATCAATTTACCTGGGCAATTCCTTACTTGCCGATTGATCCTAAAGATATTGGTCGCTCTTATGAAGCAGTTATTCGCGTTAACTCACAATCTGGCAAGGGTGGCGTCGCTTACTTGATGAAGCACGAACATCATCTTGATCTGCCCCGTCGCCACCAAATTGAATTTAGCCGTGTCGTACAAGCAAAGACTGATTCTGAAGGCGGCGAAATTACAGCGACCGCCATGTGGCAAATTTTCGAAGATGAATACTTGCCGACTGAATCAGCTCCGTGGGGACGGTTTCGCTTAAAGGGACTTTCTCAAACTTCAGTACTTGATGAAGATGTTCATTTAACTGTAAAGATTTTAGATCGCGGTGAAATGAAAGAGTTGACCGGAAAAGGAAATGGACCGATCGCTGCCTTCTGCAATATCTTGCAGGATTATGGCGTGGACGTTCGAGTCCTTGATTATTACGAGCACGCACTTTCTGCAGGTGGCGAT
>JBIIPL010000137.1:0-2895 GCA_044342645.1 Candidatus Planktophila sp.
GCTATCAGTTAATGAAAATCTTTCTAATAACTCTTCAGCGCGAGCGATCGATGCTTTTTTACCTAAGTGATAGAGCTGACCAAACATAACTAAGTTATCCCAGCCAGTTAAGATCTCATCAACTGCCGCATATTGACCAGAGAGCCCAATTACTTCGCGAACTTTTTCAGGATGTTTAATCACATCAATTCCACCAACCATGGCGCGACCTGAATCAGGTTTCAATAACGTTGCAAGAATTCGCACACATGTTGTCTTTCCTGCGCCATTTGGTCCAAGCACGCTTAATACAGTGCCTTCTTCAACATCAAGTGACAGGTGATCTAGGGCACGAACAGCACCATTGCGATAAGTTTTTACTAAGTCTTCGGCTATAACTGATTTCACGGAGTAAACTTACCGCAATTGCATTTCTTATTGCACCCAAAAATTAGCGTTTCTTGAGAGGTCCAGATGTCCAGCCATGGCCCAGTGAAAGAGCATTCCCATAAAGAGATAATGATTATCCTCAGCGGATTGATGACTGGCATGCTTTTGGCGGCCCTTGATCAGACCATTGTTTCTACTGCGCTAAAGAGCATCGTTGAAGACTTTAACGGACTAAACCATTACACCTGGGTTGTTACGGCATACCTTCTTACATCAACTGCATCAACGCCTTTGTACGGAAAAATTTCCGATATTTATGGACGTCGTATTGTTTTTCAATTTGCGATCATTACTTTTCTAATTGGTTCATTCCTTGCTGGTGCATCGCAAGATATGACACAGTTAATTGCTACACGTGCACTGCAAGGTCTTGGCGCAGGCGGGCTTATGGCCCTTACTTTCGTAATCATTGGTGACATAGTTCCGCCCCGTGAACGCGGCCGTTATCAAGGCTACTTCGGTGCAGTTTGGGGACTTTCATCTGTCGCTGGCCCACTGCTCGGCGGATTCTTCTCAGACCATGACAGCATTCTTGGCATAACCGGATGGCGCTGGATTTTCTATATCAACATACCTTTTGGTATCGCTGCGATGGTTATCACTTCTGCTGTTCTGCATATTCCAAAAGTTAAGCGCGATCACAAGATCGATTACATAGGTGCCTTATTAATGGTCGCCGGAGTTTCCTTAACTTTGTTAGCAGTATCTATCTATGGACCAGAACGCGGTTGGGGTAACTCAACCACTCTCACCTATTTGTTTGGTGGAATCACGCTATCGGTAATATTTTTATACTGGGAAACAAAAGTGCAAGAGCCAATCTTGCCGTTATCGCTCTTTAAGAACCACACCTTTTCTTTAACTTCTGCGCTTGGATTCATCATTGGTGCGGGCATGTTCGGAGCAATTGTGATGTTGCCGCTGTATCTGCAGGTTGTTAAAGGCGATACCGCAACAGAAGCGGGGCTGAAATTGATTCCATTTATGCTCGGAATCGTCTCTACTTCGATTTACAGCGGTAAAGCCATCACAAAGCATGGCTACTACAAACGATTCCCGATCATCGGAACCGCTGTTATGACAGTCGGCCTCTTATTAATGTCAACACTTAACACCACAACGCCTTTCTGGCAGCTTTCAATTTATGCAATTATGGTCGGTGCCGGACTTGGCCTTTCGATGCAGACTATTGTTATCGCTTTGCAAAACTCAGTTGATTACAAAGATATGGGCGTTGCAACTAGCTCTAATACTTTCTTCCGCTCACTCGGCAGCGTATTTGGTACAGCAATTTTTGGAACAATTCTTACTAATCGCTTGGGCCATTATTTGACTGAAAACTTTAAGGAGCTTGCCACAACAAATCCAAGTGCTGTCGCTGGATTTGATGCCGCTAAACTTGAAGGAATTCAAAGTAATACCGCCGTGCTGCAGACAATGCCACCGATCATCAAGACAACAGCACTAGATGCCTTTGTAAGTTCATTCCACGTTGTGTTTTTGACCGCAGCGCCTATTACTGCCGCTGGATTCGTTTTAGCGCTCTTCCTTCGCGAAACCGCGCTTCGAACCAATAAGGATTATGCTGCGGCTCGTGAAGAATCTGCTGGCGAGACTCTGGGATAGGAAAAATTGACTTCTAAAGAGAAAAGTAGATTCTCTAATCCTTTCGCGGAATTTCCGCGAGAGGTTAGTGTTCTTGTCTTTGCCTCTTTCTTTGTTGCTGTCGGATTTGGAATCATCGCTCCAACGCTGCCGCTCTTTGCCCGTTCATTTGGCGTAAATAACGCACAAGTGGGCTCCATTCTTTCAGCATTCGCTTTTGCCAGATTTGCGAGTGGGCTAATTTCGGGAAAGCTAGTCGATGTATTTGGTGAAAGATTGGTTTACACAATCGGAATTGGATTTGTAGCAGTATCTTCTTTTGCCGCAGCGATGGCGCAATCATTTGAACAGTTGCTTGCCTTTCGTGCTGCAGGCGGGTTCGGATCCTCAATGTTCTCGGTTGCGGCCGGTTCGATTATTTTGCGCGCCACAGATGACACCCGCCGAGCACGTGCACAATCCTTATATAACAGCAGTTTCTTAGTCGGAATGATGGCAGGGCCGGTTATTGGCGGATTCCTAACCGCGATTTCATTGCGCGCACCACTTCTTGTATATGCAGTTCTCTTAGTTATCTCAAGTATTGCCGGCGGTTTTTTGCTTCGTAATTCGGTACTCGCTGCGCGTCCAACTGATAAATCTGCAAACGAGAAGGGTTTGTTGCGTGAAGCACTTACTAACAAGCCATATCTAATCGCTCTTACAATTACTTTCTGCAGTTCATCAATTCTCTTTGGAATGTCACGTTCCATCTTGCCGTTATTTATGGTGGAAGATATGAAATCTACTGCCGGATACCTTGGGCTTGGCTTTACTATTTCATCAGTGATTCAGGGTGTATTACTTCTTAAAGCAGGCGGC
>JBIIPL010000053.1:0-8481 GCA_044342645.1 Candidatus Planktophila sp.
ATGTATATTGCAATAGCTCTTACCGTCGTAACCGGTGCCTACTATGTTCGATCCGCATTTAATCCGCAGAGTTGATGGGAAATTGTCGTGGCGCTAACCAATGAGATCATCGGATTAATCTCCGATATTCATGACTCTCTGCGCGCTCGGGGAGAAACTCTTGCTACCGCTGAATCACTAACTGCAGGTGGATTAAGTAGCGCCTTGACCATTGTTCCTGGCGCATCCGATGTTTTCCTTGGTTCACTAACTGCTTACCGCCCAGAAGTTAAGGTCTCACACTTAGGCGTTTCCAAATCTGCAATTGAAGAACACTCAGTAGTTAGCGAAGAAGTCGCAATTGAAATGGCGCGTGGTGCAATCAAATCTTTTGGTGCAACTTGGGCGATTGCAACTACTGGGGTTGCCGGCCCAGGCCCATCTGATGGTTCAGATGCCGGGCGAGTATTTGTCGCATTCGTTGGCCCGACGGTGCAGGTAATTGAACTTTCACTCTCTGGCGAACGCGAAGTTGTGCGAAACGCCACGGTAGCAAGCGCGATCGCCTCATTTGCGCGTATCCTTAGGCAGCGAGATACCAGCGCCCCGGCGCAGAAGAAAGGATGACCACTATGGCTTTGTTACGCACCGCCGTTGGCCAGACCCTTCGCGCTGCCCGCTCTGAACAATCTCGCACCCTGCGCGATGTTGCTCGTGAAGCGCGCGTCTCACTTGGTTATCTCTCTGAAGTAGAACGTGGCCAGAAAGAGGCCTCATCTGAACTTCTTAATGCAATCTGCGAAGCACTTGGCTTAACACTTTCTACAGTGATCGCAAACGTCTCAACTGAACTCAAAGTTCTTGAGAGCGCGAAGTTGTCCGTTGTCGACGCAGCCTAAGTACGCAACTCAAGGCGCAACACATCGCCGAACAGAGAGCGCAATTCTCGAAGGAACCAAAACTTTAATTGCCCAATCGGGTTTATCTAATATTTCAATGATTGAAATTGCTGATGCATCAGAAGTATCCCGCGCAACTTTATATAACCATTACCGCGATAAGAACGCTGTGATATCTGCCCTGATCACCGCAGAGGTTGAGTACATGATCGAGCTAGCAAATAAAGCTGGAACTCCAGCCGATGCCTTAGAAAAACTCTCCCTTTATATATCATCTGATTCCGCTCTTGCTGCGATGCGCGTGCATGATCAAAGCGCACTGACCAGTGCCTTGTCCCACGCCGATCATCCACTTTATTTAGAGATCGCGCGTTGCTTATATGGTGCGACAAAGTCCGAAGCTGGTACTGGGGTTGCTATGCGCTGGCTAATTGGGCAAGTAATGCAACCACTAAGTGTTAAACAATCGCGTGAACAAGCAGAACTTCTCGTCGATCGCACTCTCTTTTAATTTTTAAATGCGTATTTCAGATCTGCGTGAGCGCCTGATGCTTTCCTTTGGCCAGCAATGGGCGCCATCATTTTCCCAAGACATTGCCATCAGCGAACTCGGCAGCCGCACGGTAGATGAAGCGCTTAAGGATGGATTCGAAGCAGATGAAATTTGGCGCGCAGTTTGTAAACAATGCCCAAGCGAAACTGAAAAATACCGCTAGATTTGCACCGTGGATTTCAAGTTAATAGCTTCAGCTATAGGAATTCTCTTCGTCTTTATCTATGCCTTTGGTTCAGGAATCTGGGTCTCATCTTCACCCGGCTGGTATTCATCACTTAATCGTCCATCTTGGCAACCACCGAGCGCTTTAATCGGATTGATCTGGCCCTATAACTTCACAGTTCTCGGCATTGCCTCTTATCAAGTATCAAGATCTTTAACTCGATTTGAGAATATAACTTGGTTGGTTTTCTTTGGCTTAAGCATTGCCGCCGCATTAACTTGGGCTTATCAATTCTATGTTCCGCATAATTTCTTATTTGCTTCAATAGCTTTAACTTCTGCTGCACTTTTAACGCTCCCAGTGCTTCTACTAGCCTTTAGGGCATCGATGGCAATGGGGCTGTTACTTGTTCCTTATCAAATTTGGGTAGCAATTGCTGCCAGCCTAGCTTGGGGATATCTCGCTAAAAATTAACAATTCGCAATCTTCTAGACTGCGATAACTTCTAGCACCCAAGGCTCAAAACCATCACTTGGCGTAAGCGCGCACGGGTATTTCTCTGAAACGATTGCATAAAGATCTTCTGGAGTCTTGGGCATCGAACGAGATTGCAGCAGCCAGCGAGTAATTTCACCCCGCGTCTTCTTCGACATATGGGTCACCACAGTGCGCACGCCATTAACTACCGTCGATACACGAACCTCAACAGTCTTTTCAACGGGGGAGTGCCAGACTGTTTTATAAGTTGATGACCGACAGTCCACGATCAACGGGGTCTTGATCGCATCCAATACTTTGCCAACGGGTCCGCGCATCGCGCTGTTATCGATCTTTTCTTTGTAGCTTTCAATTAGCTGATCTGGGCGCACCGCCCCGTACTTGGCCGAGATAATCAAGACAGCGCTCGCCCCTCGCTTTTTGGCGGCTGTCGAAAGGCTCGCCCAGTCCAGGGCCTGATAGAGGACCCCGGTGTAGACGTTGATCGCAGGCGTCGGCTTGGTCGTGGAGTTCTTCTTCTCAGAAGGCGGCAGCAGGATCAACACTCGGGCATCTTCCCACGGGCTCATCTGCGACACGCCAAAAGCCCATGTCAGCAGGGGCTGCTACCTTTCGAACAGATGTTCGGATAAAGTTATCCCTGCACAACCAGAGCGGTTCCATCTTCCGCCCACAGGCTCTCTATAAGCCTCGTAGGCCGTCGATCGATCACCGTACCTTCTGGGCCGACTACCAACGAATATGCAAATGCATAGACGTTCTTATCTAGAGGAGAAAAACGTGGCTGCTGAAAAAGCAAATAAAGCCGAAGAGAAAAATACATCCGATCGCCAAAAGGCGCTCGATACCGCGCTCGCCCAGATTGAACGTCAATTTGGAAAAGGCTCAGTAATGAAGATGTCTGATCGACAGAATTCGATCGTTGAAGTTATCCCAACTGGCTCAATCGCACTTGATATCGCACTCGGTATCGGTGGATTGCCACGTGGACGTATCGTAGAAATTTATGGACCAGAAAGCTCCGGTAAGACAACTCTTACATTGCACGCAATTGCAAATGCACAAAAAGCTGGCGGTATCTGCGCATTTATTGATGCAGAGCATGCCTTTGATGCAGAGTATGCAAAGAAGCTTGGCGTTGATATTGACGCACTTCTTGTTTCACAACCAGATACTGGCGAGCAAGCACTTGAGATCATGGATATGTTGATCCGTTCTGGTGCACTCGATCTAGTTGTAGTTGACTCTGTTGCAGCACTTGTTCCACGCGCAGAAATCGAAGGTGAAATGGGCGATTCACATATGGGCTTGCAAGCACGCCTTATGTCACAAGCCTTGCGCAAAATTACTGGCGCACTTCACCAGTCAAAGACAACTGCAATCTTTATCAACCAGCTCCGTGAAAAGATCGGCGTATTCTTCGGATCACCTGAAACGACAACTGGCGGTAAAGCACTTAAGTTCTACGCTTCGGTTCGCCTAGATATCCGTCGCATCGAAACGTTGAAGGATGGCACCGAATCTGTCGGTAACCGTACCCGCGTTAAGGTAGTTAAGAACAAGATGGCTCCACCATTTAAGCAAGCAGAATTCGACATCATCTACGGCACAGGTATTTCACGTGAAGGTTCGCTAATCGACCTTGGCGTTGAAATCGGTGTAGTGAAGAAGGCTGGCGCTTGGTACACCTACGAAGCAGATCAATTAGGTCAAGGTAAAGAGAATTCTCGCGCCTTCCTAATCGATAATCCAGATCTAGCAAATGAGATCGAGTCCAAGATTCGCGCACACTTTGTGCCAATTGAGGTAGATGCCGAGCTCGTTGCAGCAATCGATGAAGCAGCTGCAGAGGTTGATTTCTAATTAGCCTGGAATTTGTAAAAGTTCCTAGAAAATCTAGGAACGGTGGCGAAGGCTCCGACCCTTACGAAGTAGCACACACCATTGCGCTAAATGCGTTGGTGACCCGTGCGAAAAGTAAGGGCGAGCTTCTCGCTCATCTTAAAACCCGGGGCGTTGAGGATGATGTTGCGCAAGCGATCATCTTTCGTTTACAAGAGGCCGGACTCGTCAACGATGAAGAGTTCGCTAAAGCCTGGGCACAATCACGCCATAACCATAAGAAGATCTCCAAACGCATAATTGCGGGGGAGCTTCGCCAAAAAGGCGTGATGCAGAGTGCGATCGATGAGGCACTTGATGAGATCGATGACGATAGCGAATATCGCAGCGCCTTTGATTTAGCCTTTAAAAAGTACAACACCATGTCGCGTCTTGAACCAGAAGTTCAGGTCCGCAGAATTCAATCGCTTTTGCAACGTAAAGGTTTTGGCTTTGGAATCATTTCGCAAGTTCTAAAGGAACTTGATTTACAGAGTCGCTAAAGAATGCATATATCCTCATTCAGACTTCCCCATTATTACGTTAAATGGTGGTTTTGCCCCAGTAGATGCTACAAACCGTTCGAGATAGTAATTTTCCCAGTAAAAACACTTAGTGTCGTCACTTATTGCTGAGTAGTGAATCCTTGCGACTCCCCATTCCTTCCGTTCTGGGGAATTTGCTCGAGACTTAATATTTCCTTTACCTATATATATGGTGTTGCCCTCAGAATTTATGTAGCGATATATGCCATTTATTGTGTCTGGAATCTTGTTTTTATCCGACCAATGGACATTTATTTCAAAACTAGGTCTGAGCATTACTGAGTAAATTCTGGATTTCTTTTCGAAGCCAACTTCAAATGTTCGATCATGCTTACTAGGCATTCCCTGAATCGTTTTCAAGACTGGATTCTTGTTTATCAATTCTGTTGCTTTTATAGTAAAGCCAGCACTTCCACCTTTGCTTCTTCCCGAAGCCATCAGCGAGAGAGTATTCGTTGCTGAGTTTTCTTCTGTGAATTGAAAACCCAAATAGTACGGATCTTCATCATCCCCGAAGAATTTAACTCCTTGCGAATTTTCTAAACCGTACTTTTTTATAAATTGTGCCGAAAAAGTAATACCCGACTTATTTATATATAGAACAGAATCCTGTGAAGGGATTCGCTCAAGAGAGATCTCTTTTATGGCCATAAGGTGACAATAACAGCGAGATATGACCAATCCAAGGCTCTAGAGTTACTAACCCATCAAACGCTAGTTGGCCAGTTTGATGTGCTCAGTAAGCCGCGCAGCGGTGGCAACAACTGCTGCGGCATGCACGCGGCCAGGTTGGCGACCTAAACGTTCAATCGGTCCCGAGATAGAGACAGCGGCGATAACTTTTCCATTTGGGCCTTTAACTGGTGCGCTAACAGAGGCAACGCCTGCTTCGCGTTCTCCAACTGATTGCGCCCATCCGCGACGGCGATCTGCAGCCAAGTGAGCTGCAGTAAAGCGCGCGTTCTTAACTCCGCGATGAATCTTTTCAGAATCTTCCCAAGCCAATAAAATTTGTGCAGCAGAACCTGCCTGCATTGTCAGCGATGCACCGACCGGAACTGAATCACGTAAGCCCGATAAACGCTCGGCAACTGCAACGCAGATACGGATATCGCCTTGGCGGCGGTACAACTGCGCAGATTCACCTGTTGCATCCCGCAGAGCGGCAAGCGCTGGCGCAGCAGCGGCAAGTAAGCGATCTTCGCCAGCAGCGGCCGATAACTCAGCTGGGCGCGGACCGAGCACGAAGCGACCCTGCAAATCACGAGTGACTAGGCGGTGGTGTTCCAGCGCTACTGCGAGGCGATGCGCTGTAGGACGCGCGATACCGGTTGCGGCAACGAGTTCGGCAAGTGAATGCGGGCCAGATTCGAGCGTGCCCAAAATGGTTACCGCTTTATCTAATACGCCAACTCCGCTATTCTTCTTATCCACTCAGCGAGATTAGCATCCCATCTAATGAGATGCAATATTTGAAAAGGGATTATCAAAAATGGGTAAAACACTGGCAGAGAAGATTTGGGATGACCATATCGTTCGCTCAGCAGCGGGAGAACCAGATCTTCTTTATATCGACCTGCAACTAATTCATGAAGTTACTAGCGCGCAAGCATTTGATGGTCTGCGCTTAGCTGGTCGCAAGGTGCGCCGCCCAGATTTAACAATCGCTACTGAAGATCACAACACCCCAACTTTAGATATCTTAAAACCGATCGCAGATCCTGTCTCTAAATTGCAGATCGATACCTTGCGCAACAACGCGAAAGAATTTGGTATTCGTATCCATTCCTTAGGCGATGCCGATCAAGGCGTTGTGCACGTAGTAGGACCACAGCTCGGAATAACTCAACCAGGTATGACAATTGTCTGCGGTGATTCGCATACATCTACACATGGCGCATTTGGTGCTATTGCTTTTGGTATCGGAACTTCAGAGGTAGAACACGTACTTGCAACGCAGACTCTGCCATCTATTCGTCCAAAGATGATGGCGATAAATGTTGAAGGAAAGTTAAAGACCGGCGTTACTGCCAAGGATATTATCTTGGCGATCATCGCCCAGATTGGCACCGGCGGCGGCCAGGGTTACATCATTGAATATCGTGGTTCAGCAATTCGCGAGCTATCAATGGAAGGCCGAATGACTGTTTGCAATATGTCTATTGAGGCGGGCGCACGTGCCGGGCTTATCGCACCGGATCAAAAGACCTTTGATTACATTAAGGGCAAACCACACGCCCCAGAAGATTTCGCAACCGCACAAAGTTATTGGCAGACGCTCTTTTCAGATAGCGATGCCAAGTTTGATCTTGAAATAACTTTAGATGCAGATAATTTAGAGCCATTTGTAACTTGGGGAACCAACCCAGGTCAGGGCTTGCCACTTAACGCATCTGTACCAAATCCAGCAGATATCAAGGATTCAGAAGAGCGCGGCGCAGCGGAACGAGCTCTTGAATATATGGGCTTAACCGCCGGAACACCTTTGAAGAAGATAGCCATTGACACCGTTTTCTTAGGCTCTTGTACAAATGGCCGCATCGAAGATTTACGTGCTGCTGCTTCAGTTTTAGAAGGTAAGAAAATTGCTACAACGCTACGTATGTTGGTTGTGCCAGGTTCTGAGCGAGTACGTCAACAAGCGATGAAGGAAGGCTTAGATAAAGTCTTTCTCGATGCTGGTGCAGAATGGCGCAACGCTGGTTGTTCAATGTGTTTGGGTATGAATCCTGATCAATTAGGCGTTGGCGAACGTTCTGCCTCAACCTCAAACCGAAACTTTGAAGGCCGCCAAGGAAAAGGCGGAAGAACTCACTTGGTTAGCCCATTGGTAGCAGCTGCGACAGCAATCCGCGGCACGCTCTCATCACCGGCAGATCTTTAAGAATTTATAGAGAGGCGAATAAAATGGAAAAATTTATTTCACACACTGGCACCGGAGTACCCCTTCGTCGCAGCAATGTTGATACTGATCAGATAATTCCTGCCGTTTATCTAAAGCGCGTTACTCGCAGCGGATTTGAAGACGGTCTCTTCGCCGCTTGGCGCAATGACCCTGACTTTGTACTTAACCAACCGCAATATAAGAGCGGAACTGTCCTGGTTGCTGGACCAGAATTCGGTACGGGTTCATCGCGTGAACACGCGGTGTGGGCGCTGCAGAACTATGGTTTCAAAGCGGTTATCTCAAGTCGCTTCGCCGATATCTTCCGTGGGAATTCGCTTAAAGGCGGCCTGCTAACAGTTATCTTGCCGCAGGCAGCCGTTGAAGATATTTGGGTTGCGATCGAAACCGACCCGACCACACAGATCAAGGTTGATCTAGATTCACGCACTGTTTCTTATGGCTCAACGAGCGTTGCCTTTGAATTAGATGATTACACCCGTTGGCGCTTAATGGAAGGTCTCGATGACATTGGTCTAACCTTAAATCAGACTGATGCGATCGATTCTTTTGAAGCGAAAAGACCTTCTTACAAGCCTAAAACTCTGCCAATTCGCATTTAACTTAACCACTTCGCCTAGTTAATTGAGTAATCGCGGCGAAAAAGTAGCGTAATACGCTAACTTTCTAGATGGGGTGAGTAATTTATGAATAACTCTCAACTTCTAAATGAGAGTTTTTTACGCATAAAAAGTGCGATTTCTTTAAAATATTAAATTGCGACACGCCCACCTTAATATCGCTCTCACCCTATAAAAAGGTTTAAGTTTTAGCCACAAGTTAAGCAAAGGCTTAATTTACGCGTAAATCTAAGGGGATTTAGATGAATAAGGCACAATTTATTGCCGCGTTGGCCCCACACTTCAACGACAGCAAGAGAGAAGCAGCACACGCTGTAGAAATCGTATTCGACACAATTACACGCACCATGTCAAAGGGTGAAGATGTAATGATCAACGATTTCGGTAAGTTCAAGAAGGTCGATCGCAAAGCACGTATGGGCCGTAACCCATTCA
>JBIIPL010000138.1:0-2882 GCA_044342645.1 Candidatus Planktophila sp.
CTCAGCCTTTGATTCTCCCGAATATTTTCGCGTTCGCTTGGGAATTGGTCGCCCCATGGGACAGCAAGATCCCGCAGATTTTGTACTTAAGCAATTTAGTAAAGAAGAGAAGAAAGACCTGCCCGAATTTATAGATCGTGGCGCAGATGTCGTGGAATCCTTGATTGAAAAAGGGCTTGATTTCACCCAATCTAAATTTAATTCTTAAACCAACTTGACTGGAATCAGCCAGTATTACGTAAACCGGCTGCAACTCCGTTGATAGTTAACAACAGAGCGCGAATCAACATTGCATCAGATGAATCTCCAGCAGTGCGCACGCGATGGAGCAAGTTAACTTGAAGTAAATGCAGAGGTGACAGGTAGGCATCGCGCACTTGCAGCGTGCGAGCCAAGATTGGCTGATCTCCAAGCAGAGTAGTTTTTCCGGTTAACGACAAGATCTCTTTCACAGTCAATTCGAATTCTTCAGTAATTGTGTCGAGGAAGTGATGCAATTCTTTCGGGACCAGCGTCTCAACGTAACGCTTAGCTGTTACCAAATCTGTCTTGGCTAAAGTCATTTCTACATTGCTGATAAATGTATGGAAGAAGTGCCAATCACTTAGCATTGTCTTTAAAACATCTGAATGTCCCGCTTCGCGAGCCGCCTTCAAGCCAGTACCAACGCCGTACCAACCAGGAACAATCTGTCGTGATTGCGTCCAACCAAATACCCAAGGAATTGCACGCAGCGAGCCAAGTCCACTGGCTGCATCAGGGCGACGCGATGGACGCGAACCAAGGAAGAGATTTCCTAATTGTTCAACCGGAGTTGAAGCGTAGAAATATGCGGGCAGATCTGGGTGATCAATAAGTGCGCGATAACGTGCAAATGATGAATCACTAATCAAAGACATACATTCATTCCAATGTGCAAGATCATTTTCGCTCTGTCGTGGCCCACGGTTAAGAATTGTTGCTTCAAGTGATGCGGCAAGAGTTAGCTCTACATTCTCGCGTGCAAGTGCGGGCAGCGCATATTTATCGCTAATAACTTCACCTTGTTCGGTCATCTTTATCTGACCGTCAACAGAACCCCACGGAAGTGCAACGAGAGCTTCATAAGTTGGACCGCCTCCGCGACCTACAGAACCACCGCGACCATGGAAGAGTCGCAGCTTTACGCCATATTTCATCGCAACATCGCGCAAAATACGTTGAGCGCGATGGATCTCCCATTGGCTTGTGGCGATACCAGCATCCTTATTTGAATCAGAATAGCCAAGCATTACCTCTTGCACATCACCACGCAGTTTTACTAGCGAACGATAAGTTGGATCAGCGAGTAATTTTTCAAGAATCTCACCAGCTGCGCGAAGTTCAGCAACTGTTTCTAGTAGCGGTGCAAAACCAATTTTCGCCACTTTCTTATCTAGATCAACTAAGCCGGCGGCTTTACCAATAACCGCGGCAGCAATTAGATCATCTGCGCCTTTAGTCATTGAAACGATGTAGGTCTCGATGACTTCTGGGCCAAAGCGCTCAATTAGATCATCAATTGCTTTAAAGGTATCGAAAGTCTTTTTGCCGGCAGCATCTAAATCTGCTGTCTTTAAGGCAGCTGCTGAACCAAGCTGCTTTATTAAGACTGGGAATTTATCTGAATGTGAAAGCTCAAGATATCCAGATGGCAGAACTTGCATGAGCAAGTTGTGATGCGCATCAGAATGCTCGCGAACATCCAAAGTTGCGTGAGTTAAGCCAAAGGCAGCGATGCTACGAATTGTGCGCTCAAGTAAGCCAGTAGCAATCAATTCACCGCGATGGGCAAAGAGTGAATCGCGCATCAAGGTTAGATCTGCAATTAATTCGGCAGAATTTGCATAGTCACGTCCGGCAACGTGCGGGGCTGCTGAAGCGTGACGAGTACGAGTAAAAGCTAAGCGATGCACGATTGCAGTTGCCTTTAGGCGATACGGTTCTTGTTGATTTAAACGCAAGAAGCGCTCTTCAAATTCTGGAATATTTTTTAAGTCGCGATCGACTGATGCAGTCAATTCGGGAGTTGCACCAACAATGCGAGTTGAAACCGAGAGCATTTGGCGCAGTTGATCCATAGCCGCGATGGTGGTTCGAATCGCGTGAGCCACTTGAAGATTAACTGCATCCTTAGTTACTTGCGCAGTGATATTTGGATTTCCGTCACGGTCTCCACCGATCCAGGTACCAAAGGTAAGTGGTCGTGCCTGCACTGGTACTTCAACGTTAAGTCGCTTTAATTCGCGAGCAAAGTCATTTAAAACTTCAGGAACAGTATTGCGGGCTAAATCATCTAGATAATAAAGCGCGTTCATCGCTTCATCCAGCGGTTCGGGGCGATCTAATCGCAATTCATCGGTCTGCCATAAAAGATCTACTGTTTCAGCAAGACGTTCGGTTTGGCGCGGATCTAAATCTTGATCTAAAAGCTTTGCAACTTCACCAAGTTTATTTAATATGGAACGACGCGCTGCCTCTGTTGGGTGTGCGGTAAAAACTGGACGCACCATCAATTCGCTGATCCATTGCTCTAATTGTTGTTGAGTAAATTCATGGCCAGGAGTTTGGGCTTTATAGGCTTCTTCGATCTTGTCGACTGCGCGGCTCAACCAAGATCCACCCGCTGCGCGTTGCTCGGCCAATATGCGTGCCCGGTGAACTTGTTCTGCCACATTTGCTAAGTGGAAGTAAGTGCTAAATGCGCGCACAAGTTGTACAGAATCTTCCACTGATAGTTTTTCCAGTAGTTCAATCCCGCCATCTTTACGCACTGATTCAACTAAATCTAAAAGCGCTTGGCCTTCTTGCCGCACAAGTGATTGCCCTAAGAGATCACCCAGTTTGCGCACGTCGCTGCGCAA
>JBIIPL010000054.1:0-8457 GCA_044342645.1 Candidatus Planktophila sp.
CAGGTGATGCACTAGTTAAATCTGCTTCAACGCTGTTGGGGCGCACGGTAATAATTGGAGTTCCCTTTGAAACTTTTGAGTGCACCGTTGTGGATCCGCCAAATACCAATTGCGTTGCAGTGATATCTGCAGCAACATCAACGGCATCAGTGATGATTCCAGATTCGGTCAAGACCGCAACGCGTGCTGCAACTTCTTTACCCAAAGCGTGAGAGGCGATTAAGAGCGCTGCTGGAGACTTGCTTTTAACTAAATTAGCTAGCGCATCTGCAATTGCCGGCACTCCATGCTTTGCAAAGTCTGCTGATTCAATTACCAAAACGTTTGCAATTGGCCCTTGGTTTACAGTTGCGGCAAGAGCTGCTCCCTTGCCGGCATCGGCAAAAACGACTGCGGTGACAGCGCCAATACGCGCGCCTGCAGTTGCAAGTTCAGCAGTAGTTTTAGTGGCCTTATCTGCTGCGAAATCTGCCAGAATAAATACGTTGCTCATATCAATTTCTTCTCTGCTAAGAAATTAACCAGTGCTTCTCCACCGCTACCTTCATCAGTAACTTTTATACCTGCTGCGCGCGCTGGTCGTGGTGTTGCATCATTTACTTGCGACCAAGCGCTCTGTGATGAAACCCCAACTGCTGCCAAATCTCTTTGTTCTATAGTCTTTTTCTTTGCCGCCATAATTCCTTTAAATGATGGATAACGCGGCTCGTTTATTTTCTCAACAACGCTGATTACGCAAGGAAACGCGGCGGAAATCTCATCCACGCCAGCTTCAGTAACGCGAGTAATCGAAACTTTGCCAGCAGGGTCAACTGTTACTTTGGAGGCGAAAGTTAACTGGCCCCAACCCAAGCGAGCGCTGATCATCGCTGGAACAACGCTCATTCGCGCATCAGTTGATTCAGTTCCGCAAATAACTAGGTCATATCCGCCATCGCCAATTACTTTGGCGAGAACCGCTGAAGTTGCCAGCGCATCTGCGCCAGCGAGTGCGCCATCGCTAATTAAGATCGCATCATTTGCACCCATTGATAACGCTTTGCGCACCGCTTCAGTTGCGCGCTCTGGGCCCATTGAAATAACTGTCACGGTATTTGCGCCACCTTCTTCATTACCGCCGTGTGCTTCAGCGATTCGCAGCGCTTCTTCAACTGCATATTCATCTAAATCATTTAAAACGGCATCAACGTTTTCGCGATCGAGAAGACCATTGACCATCTTCTTCTCAGCCCACGAATCCGGAACCTGCTTTACGCATACAGCGATCTTCATAGGGCAGATGTTACTGGTCAGTAGTATTTTTAACAATCTGAATTGGCTCAGTTAATTGCAATTGGTTCCGCTGCAGGGCAAGTAAATAGCGAGCCCGTTTACCCTTAATATCTAATCTATGCTCGCATTCATCGCACCTGGTCAAGGAGCGCAAACTCCCGGGATGCTCGCACCTTGGATCGCTGATCCAGCAGCCAAGCTTTTGCTATCGCAGTGGTCGCAAGAAATTAACTTAGATTTAGTAAGGCTGGGCACAACTGCCGATGCCGATGAAATTAAAGATACCGCCAATGCCCAACCGTTAATTGTTGCGGCAGGTTTGTTGGGCGCTCGTGCACTTGGTGGCGCAAGATTGGCAATTGTTGCTGGGCATTCTGTAGGTGAAATAACCGCAGCCGCAATTGCTGGTGTTATCGATGACGTTGATGCGATGAAGTTGGTTCGTGCGCGCGGAGTTGAGATGGCTAAGGCTGCCGCGCTTACTCCTGCAGGTATGGCTGCTGTGCTTGGTGGCGATCGCGAAGTTGTTCTTCGCGCGATCTCGGACTTGGGTTTAGTTGCCGCAAACGACAATGGTGGCGGACAGATTGTTGCCGCTGGTGATTTAGATGCGCTGGCACAATTAGCGCCAGAAGGTGCGCGAGTACGAGCGCTGGCAGTTGCCGGAGCATTTCATACTTCTTATATGCAACCTGCCGTTGCGCCGTTGCGAGAGATCGCTGCAAAGATTTCGGTTCACCCAGCCAATTGCCTGGTGATTTCGAATAAAGATGGTGCAGTATTACAAGATGGACGTGAAATCTTAGATCGCATCGTTGCGCAGATATCAAACCCGGTGCGCTGGGATTTGTGTATGACAACTCTGGCTAGCCACGTTTCTGGCGCAGTTGAAATTCCACCAGCTGGGACTTTAGTTAGTTTGTTAAAGCGCGCCGTGCCGATTATCGAAACTTTTGCCCTCAAGAGCGCTGAAGATGTCACACTTGCGAAGGAATTTATTGTGCGCCATCAAGATGAGTCGAACGTTGAGGAAGAGTAATGGTTATCAAAACTAAGTCTGGTAGCGAAAGCTCAATCCTTGCAGTTGGCGCATATCGTCCATCTCGATTGGTTCCGAACTCAGAAATTGTTGATGCCATTGATTCCAGCGATGAATGGATTGTGCAACGTACCGGAATCGAATCGCGCCGCTTTGCTGGACCTAATGAATCAGTTGTGGATATGGCTATTGGCGCAGCCGAGCAAGCGTTGCTGCGCGCTAAGTTAACTATTAAAGATATCGACTCTGTAATTGTGGCAACAATTACCTATCCACATCAGGCACCGTCTGCGGCAACTGCGGTGATCCAAAGAATGGGAAATCCAACTGCGGCGGCTTTCGATATCAGCGCTGCCTGCGCTGGCTTTTGTTATGGCGTTGCAATGGCACACGACTTTGTTCGTGCAGGTAGTGCGAAAAAAGTCTTGGTGGTTGGAGTTGAAAAAATCTCAGATTTCACAGACCCAACAGATCGAGCAACTGCCTTTATCTTCGCCGATGGCGCAGGCGCTGTTGTAATTGGTGAAACCGTTGATGCTGGTATTGGCCCAGTTGAATGGGGTTCTGATTCAGAAAACCGCGATGCTATTTTGATGAATCCATCTTGGATAGATGTGCGCGATACCGAAACACAATTAACTAAAGCAGATATTAAGTGGCCAAACATTTCGCAAGAAGGTCAAAAAGTATTTCGTTGGGCTGTTTTTTCAATGAGCAAAGCAGCGCTAAAGGCGCTGGATTCAGCCGGACTCAGCGTTAACGAAATCGATGCTTTTATTCCGCATCAAGCAAATGTACGGATAATTGAAACTATGGCTAAAGAGATGAATTTGCCAGAATCAGTAATCATCGCTGATGACATTAGAACAAATGGAAATACATCGGCTGCGTCAATTCCACTAGCAATGGATGCGCTATTGGCAAAGCATCCTGAACTTCACGGCAAGTTAGCCTTACTTATCGGATATGGCGCAGGTCTCGTTTATGCCGGCCAAGTTGTGAAATTGCCACCTAAGCCATAAATTTTCGCACTTAACCACCGAATTACTAGGAAGTAAGGGATTTATCGGGGAGAATTACTTCCTATTCACAACTATTCACAATGTAACAAGAAGAGGATCTATCACCATGGCACTTTCACCAGCAGATGTACTCGCAGGAATCAAAGAGATCGTTGAAGAAGTAGCTGGTATCCCAGCAGCATCAATCGAACTAGATAAAAACTTCACTGATGATCTAGAAGTCGATTCATTAAGCATGGTTGAAGTTGTAGTTGCTTGCGAAGAGCGTTTTGGCGTAAAGATCCCTGATGAGAAAGTAACTGATCTCGCAACAGTAGGAGATGCAGTTAACTTCATCGTTAACGCTGCTGCATAAATAATTTCATGTCACAACGTCGAGTAGTCGTTACTGGGCTAGGTGCAACCACTCCACTTGGTGGAGATGTTGCCAGTACCTGGGCTGCTCTGATTGCCGGAAAAAGCGGTGTGCGGCTGTTAACTGAAGATTGGCGCGAACTCTTGCCTGTGCACTTTGCCGCGCGCGTTGCGACAGAGCCAGCAGATCAGATGGAGCGCGTTGAAATGCGTCGCTTAGATCGTTCCGAACAGTTTGCGCTAATTGCATCTCGCGAAGCTTGGAAAGATGCCGGTTCACCGGAATTAGATAAAGAACGTCTGGGCGTTGTAATCGCATCTGGCATTGGTGGCGTAATAACTCTGCTCGACCAATTTGATAACTTAAAAGAGAAAGGTGCGCGCGGTGTCAGCCCGCACACCGTGCCAATGTTGATGCCAAATGGTCCGGCTGCAAATGTTGGACTAGAACTTCAGGCCAAAGCCGGCGTTCACACACCTGTTAGCGCATGCGCATCTGGTGCCGAAGCAATTGGTTATGCACTTGAAATGATTCGTTCTAATCGCGCCGATGTAATTGTGAGCGGTGGAGTGGAAGCTGCAATTCACGAATTACCAATGGCGGGCTTTGCAGCGATGAAGGCTTTATCCACGCGTAATGATGCGCCAGAGCGCGCATCCCGTCCTTATGATGCCGATCGTGATGGGTTTGTACTCGGTGAAGGCGGCGGAATATTAATCCTGGAAGAGTACGAGCACGCTAAAGCGCGTGGTGCAAAGATTTATTGCGAGCTAGTCGGACAAGGCCTTTCATCAGATGGTTATCACATCGCCGCACCAGATCCCGATGGGTCCGGCGTACAGCGCGCAATTAAATTTGCCTTAGCTGATGCCAAACTTTCTACCAAAGATATTGTCCATTTAAATGCGCACGCAACATCAACTCCTGCGGGCGATGTTGCTGAAGCAAATGCGCTGCGCTTAGCCCTTGGTAAAGATTCTGATCACGTTGCAGTATCTGCGACAAAGTCAATGACGGGTCATTTACTTGGCGGCGCAGGTGCAATTGAATCTGTATTTATTGTTAAAGCTCTGCAAGAACGATTGGCTCCCCCAACAATCAATATCGAAAACTTAGATCCTGCTGTGACAATTGATGTGGTGCGTGAGACCCCTCGCACGCTTCCTGCAGGACAAATCGCCGCGCTCAATGATTCTTTTGGTTTCGGCGGCCACAATGTTGTGTTGGCTTTCGCAACTCTATAAACTGATTTTTATGGTCCACAAAGAGGTTGACCCACGCGATCCACAATTAAGAATCCAGCGCCTGCTTGATCCAGGAACTGATTCTTTATTAGTCGATCGCACAGATTGCGGAATGATTGCTGCAACTGGTGCAATCAAAGGTAATCGCGTAGTCGTCTTTGCATCCGATGCCACGATTAAAAGTGGTGCACTCGGTGTTGATGGATCTCACGTAATTGTTAGTGCATATAAAGAAGCTATGGCTAAACAATTACCAATTATCGGTATCTGGCATTCGGGTGGCGCACGGTTAAGTGATGGCGTTTCATCTTTAGATGCCTTCGGCGAAGTATTTCAAGCGATGATTCTGGCAAGCGGTCGAATTCCACAACTCTCGCTTGTGCTTGGCCCAACTGCAGGTGGCGGAGCATATGGTCCTGCCTTAACCGACATTGTTGTACTTGCTCCAGAAGGCCGCATCTTTGTAACCGGACCAGATGTCGTTAAATCTGTAACCGGTGAAGATGTTGATATGGCATCCCTTGGTGGACCAGAGGCGCACAGTAAAAATAGCGGTGTTGCACATGTCATTGCCACAACCGAGCAAGAAGCCTTCGATGAAATTCGAGATGTCACCTCCCTCTTTGCTAACCAAGGACATATGGATACAGATCTGAAAGATTTAGATTTATCTCTCTTTGTTCCAGTGGTGACCAAGCGAAGTTATGAAGTACATCCGCTGATCGATGCGATATTAGATGAAGATGGTGAAAAGTTAGAGCTGCTGCCTGTATGGGCTGAAAATATGACAACAGTGCTGGGACGTTTTGGTGGACGCACAGTTGGTGTAATCGCAAATAACCCGGCCCACATTGGCGGCGTATTAGATTCTGCCGCTGCTGAAAAAGCGGCACGCTTTGTGCGCACGTGTGATGCCTTTGGAATTCCTTTAATTGTTATCGCAGATGTGACTGGATTCTTGCCAGGTGCTGGACAGGAATGGGAAGGTGCGGTTAGGCGCGGGGCGAAGTTGTTGCACGCATTCGGTGAAGCAGTTGTTCCACGAGTTACCTTGGTTACCAGACGCGCTTTCGGTGGCGCATACGTTGCAATGAATGCGAAATCACTCGGTGCAACTCGCGTATTTGCCTGGCCAGATGCTGAAGTATCCGTAATGGGATCGATCGCTGCAGTGCGCGTGATTCATCGCAGATTACTCGCCGAGCTTCCGCCAGAACAACGTGAAGGTATGGAGCTAGAACTTGCGGCAGAACACGACAGGGTTTCCGGCGGTGTTACCAGGGCAGTTGAAATTGGCGCAGTAGATGAAATTATTGAACCATCACATACGCGTACCGCACTTGCGCGAGCCATAGCTGCTGCCCCGCATCGCCGAGGTGCACACGGAAATATCCCGCTTTAATTAATTTTTAAATCGCTCGTTGACATAATCAATAGGCAGATCTGTTTCGTGCCCATCGGGTACACCCATACGTTCAATAATTTCTTCGAAACCTTTATATTTTCCGCGCAGCTCATCTTTCGTTACTCCACGAAAACAAGATGCGGTAAAGCCAGGTGACATTGTGCAAGCAAAGAGCGCCCATTGCCCACCCGGTGCAACTTCTCCGGCTTGAATTACACCGGCTTTAATCGTGTGCTGCATAACTTGGCCTGCAGCAATGTCCCTGCCTAAAGTAATTGTGCGAGCGTTGCCATCGTTGTGGAATTCATATAAAGCAATTGGATCACCTTCATAAAAATGCCAAACTTCATCAAATTCTAGAACGTGTGTTGTTGATGCACTCACTGGATCGCTCTTATACAGACCCAGCCCTGCGGTACCGGCTGGACCGCCAGCAGCAGTCTTACTTTCCGAAATGTAGGTATTAATAAAGTAAGTGCCCTCAACCGGCAGCGGCTTCATCCCAAAATAGGCGATTAACTCCTGCGCGCGTGACATCTTTATATAGCTAGTTCTTTACAGTGAAGGTAACTGAAACTGTTGATGTGACAGTCTTCTTAATTGTTGTTGTGTCATAGGCGCCACCATCAGATGTCATTGTTGAATCAGGAGTTGTCACTTGGAAGACTCCACTCTTAACGCTAGTTACTGCCCCAACGCTTCCACCGACTGCTTTAGTGATCGCTTCTGCGCGGATTTTCGCATCTTTCATCGCTTCTTCAAGCAATTGCGGGCGAAGTTCTGCCAGCGTTGAAATGTAGTACTGAGGTCCGTAATTATTTACTGAGACCCCTGATTGCAGAATCGATCCGATGCCTTGCGAAAGTTTAGAAACTAATTCCACATCTTTGGTGCGCACCGTGACATCGCGGCTAGCGCGATAATTCAAAATACGACCAGTTGAATTTCCGTTTACCCATTCTTCTTGACCGTAGGTAGAAACTGGCCCAAGGGTTAACGCTTCAGCCGGAATACCGCCATCTGCTAAATACTTGGCAACCGCTGCAACATCGTTGCCAACTTTGGCAACTGCATCAGAGACGCTCGGGCGAGATAAAGATACGGATAAAGTCCAGACCGCGTTATCTGCAACTGCTTCAGTGCGCGCAGAGCCAGTAACCACAATTCCGTTATCTGAACGACTTGCAAAACCTGAACCTACTTTTACTAAACCGCCGCCGATTGCAAGTGCAAGAATTAGCGCGGAAATTATGTAAGCAATTGCTTTACGTCGCTCTATCTGAATAATCGGGCTCTCAGGAGTTGTCATATCTATATCTTAACTCACTAAATAGCACGCAATTGCATTACTTTATCAATTTCAACGTTTCGGAATGGGGCTAACTCTTCTTCCCATCTATTTCCCAGCACTTGCTCAATTGCCTCACGCATAGATATCTCATCGAAACTCTTAGCGAGCGCATCCATAATCTGGTGTTCTGTCACAACAATGTTTCCGAGCCCATCAATACTTGCGCGATGAATACCGAGCTCGGGGGTTGCGCGATAAAACTCTCCCCCGAGTTCAGATTCTTCACGGACTTCAAATCTCAAGTAGTGCCAGCCACGAAGTGCAGATGCAATCTTCGCGGCGCTTCCTCGCACATCTCGAAATTCAATTGTTGCGCGATAAGTTCCAGCAGCACGTGGCTGATCAAACCAATTAATTGTTAGCCAAGTACCAAGGATTGATTGCAAGCCCCATTCAATATGCGGGCGTAGCGCATTGGGTGCGCTGTGTATGACAAGTAAACCGGTAACAGATTCTTTAAGACGATCTCTGTTCTGGCCTGATGGTTGTAGCTCTTGCATTTGCTGCTCCTAGAAAGTACCTAGCAAGACCGCGCTATGCGACCTTCCCCAGCGGCATAAACGCTTGCTATTACTATCTAGTTAGACCAATTTTGCTCCATTTAAGCGTAACTGTCTAGACCAGCGTTAGGTGTACGCGTGCGTAGGCAGTACCCTTTTCCTTAGTCGGACGCTTAATCAGGACCCGTTTCATGGCTGTAATGCTTTGCTCGGTATCGCTGGCGCAAGAGGAAGACCGTGTTTGAGGATTTCTTAAACACCCACATATC
>JBIIPL010000139.1:0-2865 GCA_044342645.1 Candidatus Planktophila sp.
ATCACTGCAACTCAATTGGTATTTGGCGGATCCACAACGGTGCACTCAAAAGTTTCAAAGGGAACTCCAATTATTACCGTGCGCCCCAACAGCGTTGAAGCAGATTTAACTAGCGCATCACCTGCAATTGAAAATGAGAGTGCAGAAATCAGCGATGCTGCTAAGCGTTCAGTGATTTCATCTTCACAACCACCTATTAAGGGTGGACGCCCAGAGTTAACTGAGGCAAATATCGTTGTCTCAGGAGGCCGTGGCACCAATGGTGATTTCGCAGCAGTTGAAAGTTTTGCTGATTCACTCGGCGCAGCCGTCGGTGCTTCACGCGCAGCAACCGATGCCGGTTGGTATCCACATTCACATCAAGTTGGCCAAACTGGAAAAACAGTTAGCCCACAACTTTATGTAGCTTGCGGAATCTCAGGTGCAATTCAACATCGCGCCGGTATGCAGACTTCCAAGACGATCGTTGTTGTAAATAAAGATCCAGAAGCCCCACTCTTTGATATCGCAGATTTTGGCGTAATCGGTGATCTCTTCAACGTTCTGCCGCAGGCAACAACGGGCATTAGCGCAAAAAAGAGTTAATTCTGCGGGTGAACTAGACTGCTCCAATGAGCGTCTATCTAGATCACGCGGCTACTACGCCGATCTTTGACGTCGCTCTAGACGCTATGCAAATTGCGCTGCGTAAAGTCGGTAATCCTTCATCACTTCACACTGAGGGCCGATCTACTCGCAAAGATGTTGAAGATGCACGAGAGTCCATTGCAAAGGCGATTGGATGCCTGGCATCGGAAGTTATCTTTACTGGCTCTGGCACCGAAGCTGATAACGCAGCGATCAAAGGTTTATTTTGGAAATCAGGCAAGAAAGTAATTGTGATTAGTTCAATTGAACATCACGCAGTTCTTGATCCAGCGCGCTGGATGGTAGAACACGAAGGCGCAGAGTTAATTGAGATACCAGTTAATAAATCTGGTGTTATAGATTTAGATTTCCTAAAGGATCTAGTCAATAAGCGTGGCAGCGAAATCGCTTTGATCGCTGTGATGCACTCCAATAATGAAACTGGAGTGATTCAACCAATCGGCGACGTTGTTAAATTAGCTGGCGATATTCCGGTTCACACTGATGCGGTGCAATCATTTACTAAATCACCACTTTCTTATAAAGATTTAGGCGTTACTTCTATGGCGCTAAGTGGCCATAAAGTTGGGGGACCTCACGGAATTGGCGCTTTAATTTTGCGCCGCGCTTATGAGATCCCGGCTTTGCTACACGGCGGAGGACAAGAGCGCGAAATTCGCAGCGGAACGCTAAATGCGCCATCGATTGTTGCCTTTGCTGCCGCAGTTGCCAGCAATCAATATCGCGCCGAGCAAGTTGCTGATTTGCGCGAAAGATTTGAATCTGGACTCAAAACGTCAGTACCTGATGCTTATATAAATGGTGTGAGCGCCGATCGTTTACCCGGAATCGTTAACGTTACCTTTCCTGGCACCCAGAGTGATTCACTGCTCTTGCTGATGGATTCTGAAAGCGTCTCTTGTTCAACTGGTGCTGCTTGCAGCGCTGGAGTACATCGCCCATCACATGTCTTGCTGGCAATGGGACACAATGAAATTACTGCACAATCATCGCTACGTTTTTCATTGGGTGCTAATTCAACGCAAGCAGATGTAGATTTTGCGCTATCGGTACTTCCGACTGTTATTGCACGTGGACGGGCGGCTAATCAAAAATGAAAATTATCGCCGCTATGAGCGGGGGAGTTGATTCCGCAGTTGCCGCTGCACGTGCAGTTGAAGCGGGCCACGAAGTAATTGGCGTGCACCTGGCACTTGCTTCTAACCCGCAGAAATATCGCTCTGGTGCACGCGGTTGTTGCACCATTGAAGATTCACACGATGCTCGTCGCGCCGCCGATAAAATTGGCATTCCTTTCTATATCTGGGATATGGCTGAAGAATTTCACGATGGCGTTGTAGAAAACTTTCTTGCCGAATATGCAGCTGGCCGTACTCCGAATCCGTGCCTGCGCTGTAATGAAAAAATCAAATTTGCCGCTGTCTTAGATCGCGCAAAGGCGATGGGCTTTGATGGCGTTGTCACAGGACATTACGCGCGTACCGAAATTGGTCCAATGGGAAAGACGCTGCATCGCGCCGTGGACCCGCTAAAAGATCAATCCTATGTTCTTGCAGTTTTAACAACTGAGCAAATTAACGGCGCGATATTTCCACTTGGAGATACCGAAAAAGTAGATATTCGAATTGAAGCTGAAGCGCGTGGCTTAGCAGTTGCACAAAAACCCGATAGCCACGACATCTGCTTTGTGCCATCAGGTGATAATGCAGGTTGGTTACGTGATCGCTTAGGAAGTGAAGTTGGTCCGATTGTTGATCAATCTGGAACAAAAATTGGTGAACATAAAGGTGCATACACCTACACAATCGGCCAGCGTAAAGGTTTAGGTTTATCTGTTGCTGCCCCAGATGGTTCACCGCGCTTTGTTTTAAAGATAGAGCCAGTAACAAATACCGTCGTGGTTGGCGCGCGTGAAGAACTTGCGGTCAGCAAACTCTTTGGTGAGAAAACGATCTGGTGCGGACCATCAGTTGGCGCAGATCCATTGCGTGGATTTGTACAAGTTCGCGCCCATGGTGCGCCGCTAAATTGCACATACTTCTTTGATGGCCAGCGTTTGATTGCAGAATTAGATAAGCCACTTCTTGGTATCGCAAATGGTCAGGCAATGGTGATTTATGACGGTGACCGAGTAGTCGGATCGGCAACGATCTGCGAGAGCGCATGAGTAACGCAGCTCGTCACCGCATTACCGAACTCACCAATGAGATTCGCGAT
>JBIIPL010000140.1:0-2842 GCA_044342645.1 Candidatus Planktophila sp.
ACCTTAACCGGGTCGCCGACTCCATTACCTGGCTCGGGGGCAAAGACGGGAACTCCGACACTTTCTCCTACTACTTGCAACTGTGTAACAGCATTTGGGCGTTGTAGATCAGATGCAACTAAAAGTGGAGTATTGCCTTGATCCAAATAAAATTTCGCTAACTTTCCTGCAAGAGTGGTCTTACCCGCGCCTTGTAAACCCGCCAACATAATTACGGTGGGTGGGTTCTTGGCAAAGCGAATGCGCCGCGATGATCCCCCGAGAATTTCGATTAATTCTGCATTAACGATCTCAAAAATTGCTTGGGCTTGGTTGGTGCCAGATTGCAGATTAGGAAGTGCTGCGAGTGATTTATCGCGGATTAAATCAATGAAGGAATCAACTACGGAAAGTGCAACATCTGACTCAAGTAACGCCGAGCGAATATCGGCGCAGGTATTTTCGATATCTGAAGTGCTTAATTTGCCGCGCGAGCGAAGCGAAGAAAATGCACCAGTTAACTTGGTAGATAGTGAATCAAACATAATGAGCGCACTCTACTTGAGGAGGATAGCTTTAACCTTCTCAGGTAGAGTGCCGCATCACTAAATTGCCGCTGCGCCTCGCTCGCCAGTTCTGACGCGTATTACTTGATCGACTGCGGTAGTCCACACTTTCCCATCACCGATAGATCCGGAGTGTGCTGCTTTGACGATTAAAGCGAGTGCGTTTTCAACTTGTGGCTCATCAACAAGTACTTCGAGGCGAATTTTGGGAAGTAGATTGACTTTATATTCAGTCCCTCTATAAACCTCGGTGTGCCCCATCTGACGACCGAAGCCGCTGGCTTCGGAAACGGTCATTCCTGTTATTCCCGCTGCCTGAAGCGCATCCTTAACATCATCTAGCTTGAATGGCTTAATAATTGCAGTTATTAGTTTCACAATTGTCCTCCCTTAGATAAAGCGAAAGTATTTCCTTGGTTGTTGTCAAAAATTTCATATGCACGTTCAGCATGAACGGCAATATCAATTCCCTCAACTTCTTCCTCAACTGTGATTCGGAAGCCAAAGATTAGATCAATCAATTTACCGATGATGAGTGTCGCAACGAAGGAGTACGCAAGGACTGCAGCTGCGCCAATGGTCTGACTAACCAGCTGATCTGTACCACCACCGTGAAAGAGACCAACTTCTTCCCCAACGAAACCGATCATGATTGTTCCGACGATTCCACCGACTAGGTGAACGGCAACAACATCGAGTGAGTCGTCATATCCAAACTTGAATTTGAGACCAACTGAGAGTGCACAAAGCGCGCCCGCAATAACACCGATAGCCATAGCCCCACTTGAATTTACTGCGGCGCACGCTGGAGTGATTGCAACCAGTCCGGCTACAACACCAGATGCTGCGCCAAGGCTTGTTGCGTGTCCATCGCGAATTTTTTCAACAAGTAGCCAAGCCAATACCGCCGCAGTTGTTGCAGCAATAGTATTGAGAAGCGCCAATCCTGCAGTTCCATTTGAAGCCACTGCTGAGCCAGCATTAAATCCAAACCAGCCAACCCACAGCAACGCAGCTCCTAGCATTACAAGTGGAAGGCTGTGTGGTCGCATTGCAACTCTGCCAAAACCAACTCGCTTACCGAGAATCAGGGCCAGTGCTAAACCTGCAGCACCTGCATTAATGTGCACGGCGGTTCCTCCAGCAAAGTCGATTGCTCCGAGATCATTTGCTATCCAACCACCAGTTTCTGCAACAAAGTCATCGAAGGCAAAGACCCAGTGTGCGACTGGGAAATAAACAAGTGTTACCCAGGCGCCTGCAAAAATCATCCACGCGCCAAACTTTGCGCGATCGGCGATCGAACCTGAAATAAGTGCAACGGTAATTGCGGCGAACAAACCTTGGAATGCGATAAAGACAGCAGCTGGAATTGTTCCAATTAGAGCCGTTGAGTTATCTAACCCTTCAAGAAATAGAAATTGGGTAGCGTTTCCAATTAGGCCACGATCTCCTACAGAGTCACCAAAGACGAGAGAGAATCCGACCGCGATCCAAATAACAAATACTAAAGCGAGTGCACCAAATGACATCATCATCATATTTAGAAGACTCTTCACTCGAACCATGCCACCGTAGAAGAGCGCCAAGCCAGGGATCATCAAGGTTACAAGGCCGGTGCTAATTAGCATCCATGCAGTGTCACCTGTATTAAGTACAACTTCTTCCATAAAAAAACCACCTTCGTCTTATCGAGAGATCTCTCGCCTTTGAGATGTGGCAAAGATGTCCTGCGCGGGTTACAGAGGCTCGTTTTATAGGTTAAGAAGGAGTCACAAAAACGCGAGTCGTGTTACAAATTTGTTACGGCAGGCTCGGGTGTTAATCGTTTATCAAGCCTGATAAATAATGATCTGAGTCAAAGGGTGCGAAATCGCGCTCACCCTCGCCCGTCCCAACAAATTTAATTGGAATATCTAGCGCGCTCTCGATCGCTAGGGCAACCCCACCACGAGCAGTTCCATCAAGCTTGGTGATAATTAACCCCGTCACATCCACCGCTTCGGTGAAGATCTTTGCTTGTGCAATTCCGTTCTGGCCAGTTGTTGCATCGATAACTAAAAGAACTTCACTCACTGGCAGAGACTTTTCAACTACTCGTCTAATCTTGCCTAGTTCTGCCATTAGATCACTCTTATTATGCAAACGACCTGCGGTATCAACAATTAAAAAATTAACTTGTGATGCACTCGCTGCAACTGCCGCATCGAAGGCAACTGCGGCAGGCTCTGCCTCCTCTTTACCGGATACAACAGGAACACCAATACGCTGACCCCAAGTTTGTAATTGATCTACCG
>JBIIPL010000141.1:0-2836 GCA_044342645.1 Candidatus Planktophila sp.
TGGACGTGGAGCAAGAATCTTTTCTACTTCATCCATGCTCAACGGGCTTGGGTGATGCGCGTTTCCAACGAAGCCTGTAACACCAGGAGTATTGCGAACTGCTGTCCAAGACTCATCTGTTAGTTCCATACGTACTAGAACATAACCTGGGTAGATATTGCGCTTAACCTGCTTGCGCTGGCCGTTCTTAATTTCAGTTACTTCTTCTTCAGGTACTTCGATCTGGAAAATGTAATCTTCCATGTGAAGTGAGTTGATGCGGTTATGGAGGTTATCGCGAACCTTCTTTTCATATCCAGCATAAGAGTGGACTACATACCAATCACCGATCGCTGCACGAAGGGTGCGACGGAATTCTGCATTTGGATCGTTCTCATCTGATTCAAGGTCGCCATCTTCATCGCTAGCGAGCGCAAGATCATCAACTGGTGCATCCGTTGAAATTACTTCTTCAACAACATCTTCTACGGGTGCGCTCACGCCGGCAGTTAACTCGTCCGCATTTGCGGCGAGCGCTGCTTCGAAAGCGTCGGGGGTCTGGTTCTCAGTCATTTTCTACCTTACCCAAATACCCAGAAGACGAGCTTGGTGATTACCAAGTCAAAGATTGAAACCACTGCGATAACAAAAGTTACGAAGACCATTACTACTGCTGTGTATGTGCTTAGTTGTTTACGTGTTGGCCAAACAACCTTAGAAAGTTCAGAAACAATTTGGCGATAGAAAAGGCCAACGCGTGCGAACAGGCCGAGTTTCTCGGCAACGTGTTCTGTTGACTCTGTCATCGTCGTTCCTTCCAATCGTTAAAGCAATCGTTAGTTCACTTAGTACTTCTTTAAATCTTTAAAACTACTTGCAGGGCAGGAGGGACTCGAACCCCCAACCGGCCGCTTTGGAGACGGCAACTCTAGCCAATTGAGCTACTGCCCTTCGCGAGGGCAGGACAAAACCCTAGGGAATTGCAAATCCTCGTGAGCGTCGAAGTGTAGAGGGTGGATGGGGGGTAGGTAAAACTCGCGCTCAATTTTGCGCTCGTATAGGGCAGACTTCGCCTATGAGCAGAGTTTCCGCACGAATCGCAGCGATCGCAGAATCAGCCACATTGGCAGTTGATGGAAAAGCGAAAGCGCTAAAGGCTGCAGGGCGTCCTGTAATTGTTTTTGGCGCTGGCGAACCTGATTTTCCAACCCCTGATTACATAGTTGAAGCGGCTGCAGCTGCGGCAAAAGTTGTTGCTAACCATCGCTACACACCAGCTGCTGGTCTGCCAGAAATGCGCGAGGCTATTGTTGCAAAGACAAAGCGTGATTCAAATTATGTAATCACTGCAGATCAAGTACTTGTCACTAACGGCGGAAAGCAAGCGGTTTATCAAGCATTTGCCACAATTATTGATCCAGGTGATGAAGTTCTTTTGCCTTCACCGTATTGGACGACTTATCCAGAATGCGTGCAATTGGCTGGAGGAAAGTCAGTTGAAGTATTTGCTGATGAATCACAAAATTATTTAGTTACCGTTGAACAACTAGAAGCAGCGCGTACTCCTAAGACTAAAGCGCTCCTCTTCTGTTCACCATCTAACCCAACCGGTTCGGTTTATTCAGTTGAGCAAGTAAAGGCAATTGGTGAGTGGGCGCTAAAAAATAACATTTGGGTTATCTCAGATGAAATTTACGAACATTTACTTTATGACGGCGCTAGCGCACCATCTATGCCAGTTGTTGTCCCAGGACTTGCAGACACCTGCATCATCATTAACGGTGTGGCTAAGACCTATGCAATGACTGGTTGGCGCGTAGGTTGGATGATCGGTCCTAAAGATGCGATAAAGGCAGCAACAAACCTGCAATCGCACCTTACTTCAAATGTATCTAACGTTTCACAGCGCGCAGCGATTGCAGCACTGACTGGTGACTTATCGGCGGTCCGCAAGATGGGTGAAGCTTTTGATCGTCGCCGCAAATTAATTGTTGGACTATTAAATGAGATCCCTGGCTTTAACTGTCCAACACCGACTGGTGCTTTCTATGTTTATCCATCTGTTAAAGGCGTTCTTGGCAAGACAATCCGCGGGAAAACTCCTAAGACTTCTGCTGAGTTAGCAACGCTTATCTTGGAAGAAGTTGAAGTCGCTGCTGTTCCAGGTGAAGCATTTGGTCCATCTGGTTATCTGCGTTTTTCATATGCAACAAGTGATGAAGATATTGTCGAAGGCATTGGACGAATTAAGAAACTTCTTACTGAAGGTTAAGTCCGATCAGATTTACTTCTGGTTCTAAGGTGATTCCGAAAGTATCTTGAACGTGCTTTTGTGCGCTCTTTGCCAAACTAGCAATATCTTGAGCGGTTGCATTTGCGGCGTTAGTCAGCGCTAATACGTGCTTCGTTGATACGCGCGCTCCCCCAAATGAATCACCTTTTTTAACTCCTGAATTTTCAATTAACCAGGCAGCGCTAGTTTTGATTCGTCCATCTGCTTGTGGCCAACGTGGTGCATTTGCCGGAAGTTTTGCGGCGGTTGCAGCATCAATAATCGGGTTGGTAAAGAAAGATCCGGCTGACCAAGAATCACGATCGCTTGGATTTAAGAGCATTCCTTTAGCGGCGCGAAGTTCTAGAACTGCTTTGCGAGTTGCTGCAACTGGTGCTTTTTCGCCAATTCCAATTTCTAACTTCTTTGCTAATTCAGCATAAGTAATTGGATTAGATTCAATACCGATCCGTAACTGGAACTGGACTTCAATTACAACATAACGTCCGGGATGAGCTTTGAAGTATGAATTACGATAAGAAAATTCGCATTGCTCATTTGTGAAAGTTTTAATCTCTTTCTTCT
>JBIIPL010000142.1:0-2834 GCA_044342645.1 Candidatus Planktophila sp.
GAGTTGCAGATAAGTGCAGTTTTAGTTAAAGCTTAAAGTACGACGACAATTATTCCTTTAAGAAGACTGATTGCGATCAACAGCACGATAAAAGATAGATCTAGAGATACTCCACCTAAACGAAGTGGCGGCACAAATTTTCCAACAAATTTCATCGGTGGATCTGTGATCGCGTAGATAAATTCGAAGAATGCAATAAGGAATGAATTAGGACGCCAATTGCGGGCAAAGATTCGCACGTAATCAACAATTAGGCGGATAAAGAGCGCATATTTGAAAAGATCAAGAGCAGTTAGTAACAAGTTAGTAATCATAGGGAATTACCTAATTCGCTATAAATTATGACTGGTTAAAGAAACTAGCCTGCGCTGCCGCAGTCTTATCTTCGCTGCTTACATTTACATTTGCAGGTGAGAGAAGAAATACCTTATGGCTAACGCGCTCGATGCGACCGTGTAATCCAAAGACTAATCCGCTAGCAAAGTCCACTAAGCGCTTGCGCTCTGACTCTTCCATATCATCGAGGTTGATGATTACCGGATTTCCTTCACGATAGTGCTCGCCCATTTTGCGCGCTTCGCTGTATGAGCGAGGTTGCAAAGTGATGATGTGATAATTCGCTTCTGGTTGTGTTGAAGGAGCAACTCCAATAGTTGAACCAACGACCGTTACTCCAGCGCGATCACGACTTGATCGTGCAACTTCGCGAGATGGACGTTCTGCACGTGCTGGCGTTGCTTCACCTTGGGCTTCTTCATCGGTATCTACGAGACCGAGATAGCCCATCATTTTATTGAGTGCTGACATAGGTAAAGGTTAGGGGTGATACGTGCGCGAACCGAGGATTTGGCTACCTATCCGCAGATGTGTCGCGCCATGGGCAATCGCGACTTCAAAATCAGAACTCATACCTGCCGATAGCGACTTCGCCTGCGAAAAGCTGCCTATGAAACTCTGATGGATTTGCGCGATCTCTGTAAATGCGCGCTGATGCTCATATGTGACTGGAGGCACGCACATTAATCCAGCCAATTTGATATTGGGTAGCACAGCAATCTTTTCAGCAAGGGCGATGATCTCGGTGGCGATTACTCCCCCACGCTCTGGTGCACCATCTAGTGAAAGTTGAATAAAGATCGAAATATCTTTACCTAATTCCTCACAAATGCGCGAGAGTTTAAGTGCGTGATCTGACGAATCAATTGAATGTATATAACTTGCCCAGCCTGCGATATCGCGTAATTTCCGACTCTGCACCTGTCCTTGGTAATGCCAAGTTCCATCTACCTGTGCAGATTTTTCAGCACCTTCTTCACTTCGATTTTCACCAAAGTTGCGCTGGCCCAAACTGTGCAAAATTTCAACATCACTAACTGGGTATGTCTTGGTGACGGCGATCAAAGTTATATCGTCCACGGATCGACCGGCGCTGACTGCTGCAGTCTCGATCTGCTTTTTAACTAGTTCTAGCGAATTTGTAATGAGATCTGAGCGCTCTGTCATAGCCTTACTAGCCCTGCTTGTCGCCCTGTTGCGCCATCACGGCGATAGGAGAATAAATCTGCGCGCTCTACGGTGCAGGCACTTTGGCTGGCATCTATAGAAATTCCGGCGCTTTGCAGAACCGCATTGAGCGCCTTGGGTAAATCAAGTGCGAACGAACCCGAATCAGTACGTGAATCCGCCATTGGAAAATCAGCAACAACTTCTTGATGAATATCAGCAGAGACCTCATAACATCTTCCGCATATAGCTGGCCCGATTGTCGCCGAAATATCTTGCGCACCCATTTCACGCATTACCTCGATAGTTTTGATCGCCACATTATTTACAAGTCCGCGTCTTCCCACGTGGACAGCGGCAACTGCTTCTCGCGATGTTAAAAGAAGTGGAATGCAGTCAGCGACCATCACCGCCAAGGTGATACCTGGTATCCCGGTTACGAGAGCATCAGCAGTAGGTGGCTCATCGGTTACTTCCTCAATTATTGCTACGCGATTTCCATGAACTTGGCTCATAAACTGCATCGGACCGTGCAGCGCTGTAATAGCTTCGCGATTGCGCAATACATCTGAAGCAACATCGCCTACGTGATCACCCAAGTTAAGAGATGAGTAAACCCCTTGGCTTACACCACCATTACGGTTTGTGAATGTAACAAGCATTGAATACTCACTCGCAGATGGAGTGGGCCACTGTTACTTCATAAAATCAGGAACGTCGATCTCATCTTCAGCGACGAGATCTTCGAAGGTAACCCGCTTACGAGATGAAGTGTTATCAAGATCCAGGGCCACTGAGATTGGATCATTAGATGGAATCGGATCCGCAATTCCGGTCAAGGCTGAGGCATCAATTACTGGCATAGAAACCTTCTTTGGTTGACCCCCATCAAAGCCTGCCGCGATCACTGTTACGCGAACTTCATCTCCAAGGGCGTCATCAATAGTTGTTCCAAAGATGATGCGAGCGTTTGGATGAGCTGCTGCTTGTACGAGTTCGCACGCTTCATTGATTTCAAATAATCCAAGATCAGATCCACCTGCAACGGAGAGAAGTACTCCCATTGCGCCATCTATTGATGCTTCTAATAGCGGACTAGAGATTGCTAATTCTGCGGCGCGAGTCGCGCGATTTTCTCCACGCGCTGAACCGATTCCCATCAGGGCAGATCCAGCATCAGTCATAACTGTCTTAACATCTGCAAAGTCCAAGTTGATTAGACCAGGTTGAGTAATAATTTCGGTAATTCCTTGTACTCCAGAAAGCAAAACTTGATCAGCAGTTTTAAATGCATCAACCGCTGTTATGTTTCGATCCGAAATTGCAAGTAG
>JBIIPL010000055.1:0-8158 GCA_044342645.1 Candidatus Planktophila sp.
GCAAGTGAAATTACATTATTAGCAACTAAATATGCTTCTTTATACTCACCAATATTTAGAAGAGTGCAGGCATCAATTGCACTAGTGAAATAGAGCGCCATGACGCTGGGGTCATCTTTCGCTAATTCGTGAGCCAGCTTTTGTATTTCCACTAACCTTTCTGAACTGTCGTAGATAATCTCTTTGGCCGCAGAAGCTCTCAAAATAGATAATTTATCTATAGGGCCCAAGTCCAATTCTTGCGAAGTTGCACTTAATACAGTTTTGACATTCTCATCCAGATTTTCTGTTAGCCCAGTGGCAAAATCAATATAAACACTTACACCTGCAGTGAACTTCTTGATAAAGTTTTCAAGCTCAGTTCCACGAGAGGCAAAGAGCATTTCCGTCATCAGGCTCTGTGCATTCAAATACTGAAAATCTGCAGTTAGACCCATCAGCTCAACAGTTTGACGCTTCAACTTTCCTATTGGTGTTGCATCACCTACTAACTCAGCCATACTTAATAAGTCTTTACCTCGACCAGTCGCAATTAATTGGCGCATGCCTTGCCGAAAAAGAGTTCTGTAATTTGCTTGGTCACCTGAAAATTTTGCATGTCCTAAAGCTTTTAGGTACATGCCGCGGCCAGTAAAATGCTCACTTAGTCGGCGGTGTATCTCTCGCAGATTCTTCTCGTCAATTGTTGGATTTACAATCAAACCTGCTCTTACAACAGAAGGGAAAGAGTACTTGTTAATTGGCTCTGAACTGTATTTAAGGAAGAGCGAATCCACTGCAAATCTATTCAATTTATTGAGAGAGAAATCTTTATCTAAAATGATCTCTGCTTCTTCAATTGAAAATTCTTCAAGTACCGCCAGTGATTCTAGTATCTTTCTTTCGCCTGGCTTTAATGTGGAGAGTAAATCTAAAACCAATTGGTTGATTTGTTCTGCACTCCCTGTTGCCAAGCTAGGGTTCGAGGATGCGCTGGATCCGCGCAGGATACTGTTCAGGGTTAATTGAATTCCAGAGGGCCATCTATTCAAGTTATTAATTGTTTTTTGATTTTCTGGGATCTTCAGGTCTACACCTACAATTTTAGCTGCAATTTTTATTTCTTCATCAGTGAATTCCAATTCACGCTGATCTATAACGTGTAAATTAGAAATTTCAGCAATTCTAAAGAATGAATCAGATGGAATAATTTTACGAATAATTATTGTATGAACATTACTTGGAAGGTTATCCAATAAATGTTTGGCTAGCGGCGCAGAGTTACCGGTACTTAGCCGATTATCATCTAATACTAAGATAAAATGTTTTTCAATTTCACCTAACTCGGAAAGAGTATCATCCAAGAAATTTTGTACATTTATATCTGCACTGAGAGAAAACCATTTCCCAAAACCGGGGATAATATTTCGAATTGACTGCATAAGATGCGAATTAAAGGATTTCGTATCATCTGTATCGTTAATACTTAGCCAGATGATTGGGTTCTCTAGCGATGTAACAAACTCAGCGACTAATGAGGTTTTTCCATAACCACCAGGTGCAACTACTAATGTCAGACCCGTTTGATCTATATCAATGTCAGCAAGAATTGATTTGCGAGAAATAAAATTGGGAGGAATTACTGGTGGCAGCGTGCGCGAGAGGTTAACCATAGGAATCACCCCTGATTCGACATATCTAGATTTGGCCACGCCTAAGGGTGAGGCATGAAGGCTCCACATGGCTAGTAAAAATCACCCTATAGGGGTGAGATAAGTAGGTGAATTTAGAGGCTAGCGAAGGCCTCTTCTAGAACTCCGAGGGCATCCTTCAAGAGCTCATCGGAGATAACGATCGGCGGCAAGAAGCGAATCACATTGCCGTACGTACCAGCGGTCAGTATTAGCACGCCTTTACTCTGGCAATACTTGATTACGGCAGCCATCGCGGTCGGATTCGGGTTCTTCGTGCCGGCTTCCACCAGTTCAATCGCTTGCATCGCACCGCGTCCTCGAACTTCACCGATTATCGGATATTTAGCAGCAAGTGCGCTTAGTGAAGTAGTTAAAATCTTTCCGATATGAACCGCGCGTTCTACCAACTTTTCTTCTTCGATCGTTGCAATCGCACCGAGCGCTGCAGCGCAGGCGATTGGGTTTCCGCCATAAGTTCCACCGAGGCCACCCACGTGGGATGAATCCATAATCTCTGCACGCGCAGTAACTGCTGCAAGTGGCAAGCCTCCAGCAATTCCCTTTGCAGTAACGATCATATCTGGCTCAACGTTTTCATCTTCGCATGCAAACATTTTTCCAGTGCGTGCAAAACCGGTTTGCACTTCATCGGCGATAAAGACTATGCCGTTCTTGGTAGCAAATTTTGATAAACCGGGCAGGAATCCCTTTGGTGGAACTATAAATCCACCTTCGCCCTGAATTGGCTCGATTAAAATTGCCGCCACATTATGCGCGCCAACTTCTTTCTCGATCTTTGAAGTCACTTGCTCTAAATAATCTTGCGCCATTGTCGATAGGTCTCCTTCGTAATGAAAGGAGTACGGCATCGGAACACGATAAATTTCAGAAGCAAAAGGACCAAAGCCTTCTTTATATGGAACATTTTTTGCAGTTAACGCCATAGTTAAATTGGTGCGGCCGTGATAAGCATGCTCAAAGACAATTACTGCTGGACGCTTGGTGGCGTGGCGAGCTATTTTGATGGCATTTTCCACAGCTTCTGCACCAGAGTTTTGCAAAATAGATTTCTTTTTAAATGAACCGGGTGTGATTCGATTGAGCGCTTCGCAAACTTCTACGTAACCCATATATGGCGCAGTCGTGAAGTTGGTATGTGTGAATGCTTGTACTGCTTCAATAACGCGTTCCACAACGCGAGGCGCAGCATTTCCAACATTTACAACGCCAATACCGGCGCCTAAATCAATTATTCGATTGCCATCTACATCTTGCAAAATAGCGCCTTCGCCACGTTCGATAAAGGCTGGGATCGCCATGCCAAGACCTGCAGAAACCGCTTCTTTACGTCGCGCAATTAGCTCAAGTGATTTTGGCCCTGGAATAGCAGTAACCAAGTGACGTGATTGCGGGAGAGGGTCCTTTGAAGTCATAGTGAAATTATAGAGCCTTCTTTTTAACTTCTGCGCCGATAAGAGTTAGGCTCAGTGGGTGAAGATCAACTCGCAATTGCGCAGTAGCGCTCCGCTACTTGATGCATATCTGGCGTACTTTGAAGGCAATCTCACGCCCTTCACAATTCCTGGCCACAAGCAGCGAGCATCACAGATCGATCAAGGTCTTGGCGCTGTAGTTGATGCAGATATCCCACTTTATGGTGGCTTAGATGAAATCAAATTAACTAATCAGGTATTAAAAGAATCTGAATCACTTGCTGCGCAACTTTGGGGGGCAGACTTTGCTCGTTTCTCCACTGGTGGTTCAACGCATGCCAATCAAGCAGTAATTCTCGCTCTTGGTAAACCAGGAGATAAGGTCGCGTTAAGTCGCACCGCACATCGTTCTGTACTAAGCGCTCTTGTTCTGGCGGGACTGGAACCAATTTGGTTAACGCCCGAAATTGATGCCAGCACCGGTGTGCCTCTCGGAATTCCACTTTCTGAATTAGAGCGCGCTTTGGCCGAAAAACCAATCGCGCTATTGCTAACCGAGCCTGGATATTTAGGAACTATCTCTGATCTCCCACCGCTGGTAAAGCGAGCTCACGAAAGTTCGATCCCAGTGATTGTCGATGCTGCCTGGGGCGGTCATTTCGGATTTCATCCTGACCTGCCAAAACATGTAATGCAATTGGGTGCAGATGCGCTGATTACTAGCGTTCATAAAGCGCTGCCGGGTTACAGCGCATCAGCGCTCTTGCTTGCTCGCACCAACTTACTTAGCGCCGATCGCCTTGAGCAGAGCTTTGAAACAACTCACACAACTTCTCCTGCCGGTGCACCGCTGGCATCTATTGATGCTGTGCGCGCTCTTCTGCAATCACGCGGCCCAGAATTATTAGGTGCGCTACTCACCAATAGCGCTGAATTTAAGGCTGCAGTACAAGCCAATTTTGATCTGCCAATTTTCTTAAATTCCAGTGACTTTCCAGCCGGACGTTTTGATCCAGCAAAGATTGTTCTGCGAGCCAACCAGCTCGGTGCATCTGGCGTAGAAATTGAAAATTTACTTATCGCTCAAGGTATTCGCGTTGAAATGGCCGATCGCGACACTTTGGTTTTTCTCGCCACCTTGGCCGACACCAATGAAGATTTTCAAAAGTTAGCAAAAGTCTTGATCGGAATTTTAAAGTCTGTCGCCGGGACACCACGTGCCAGCGCAACTGCGCTTAGCTGGTCAGTTATCCCCCAAGTTTCAATTTCAATGCGTGATGCCTATTTTGCAGATACCGAGCTTGTAAGCGCACGTGATGCGATTGGCAGAACCTCAGCAGATCTAATCGCGCCTTATCCCCCAGGCGTTGCCGTTATTGCCCCTGGTGAACTCTTAACCGAACAGATCGTGAACGGTTTGATTACCTCACAAAAAGCTGGGGTTCGGATTGCGTATGCAACAGATCCGACTCTGGAAAGTTTTAGAGTAGTTAGCCTTCGCTAGCAAATTTCTTTAGCGCATCGCCTGAAAGTCTAAATACCGTCCACTCATCCATAGGTACCGCCCCAAGTGATTGATAAAAATCTATTGATGGCTTGTTCCAATCAAGAACCCACCACTGGAATCTCTCATAGCCACGCTCCACGCAAAGGGCAGCCAAGGTTTGCATAAAACCTTTACCTATTCCGTGGCCTCGATACTCAGGCTGCACAAAGAGATCTTCCAAGTAAATGCCAGCCTTGCCCAACCAAGTTGAGTAATTTAAAAACCAGAGTGCGATCCCAACAATTTTGCCATCGACTTCTGCAACGTGGCAGAAAGCAACGGGCTTTGCGCTAAAGAGCGAGGTATTAATTTGATCAATTGTGGCAACCATCTGCTCGGGCGCTTTTTCATATACCGCGAGATCATAAATCAAGCGATGGATATCTTCGGCATCAGCCGGCACTGCCAAACGAATCTGCATTGAACAAGTTTAGGGGAAAGAAAAACGGCCAGGTTTCCCTGGCCGTTTCCCCCTCGTGTATAGGTTAAAAACTATGCAAATTTTCCTGTAACCAAGAAAATGACTCGCCGAGCGATTGATACTGCATGGTCTGCATACCGCTCGTAGTAACGACCTAGCAAAGTTAAATCGATTGCAGTCTCGATTCCATGCTCCCAAGTCGGTGCAATCAAAACCGATATTAATTGACGGTGGAGTTGATCCATCTCGTCATCATCTTTTTCAACTTGAGCCGCAAGTACAGTATCGCGCGTTGAAATTACAACTCCGGTCTTTGCCGCAATTTTTTCTGCAGTTACGCCCATAGATTCGATCAGACCTAAAAGTTTATCTGGTACCGCAGGAGCTGGATGTCGGAGTCTTACAACTTTGGCAACGTGGTGCGCCAAGTCTCCCATTCGCTCAAAGTCGGCAGACATTCGAAGTGCAGTTACTAAAGCGCGTAGATCAGATGCCACCGGTTGTTGTCTAGCGATGATGTCGATGATACGTGCATCTAATTCGTGCTGTACGGTGTCAATTTTTTCATCGAAGGAGATTACTTCTTCGGCAAGGGAGAGATCTTTAGTCAAAATAGCACGTGTGGCTTTAGCCATTGAGTCTGAAACCATCACACTTAATTCAAATAGGGTTCTTGAAACGCTATCGAGTTCATCTTGGAATACGGATCTGATTAAAGGCATAGTCGGATGATAGATGGGACTGATTAACTAATCCATACGATTCGGTGAACAGAAGGTTAACTGGACCTATCTGGCTATAGAGTTTGGCTATGTGGCGCCGCATAAAGGCAGATGAAGTTAAAGCCCAACTCCACCTACCCCATTTGCTAACTAACGTCCTAAATCAGTTAGACGGGGCCTGCCTGGTTAGCGGCCCAGGTGATGTTGCGATCTTCACGAACCCTGAGGTGGAGCAGCTAGGAATTTTGCGCGATGGGCGCATACAAAGCGAAGAGCTGCGCGCATCTATTCGAGTGGTGCGCAGAACCAATGTTAAACACACCGGAAAAATTGAAATTGCTCGTGGGCCAATTGGAGAAGGAAAGCGCGAAATTACCGTAACTTTAATCCCGTTAGCTGAAAATGAATTTGTTTTAGTGCTGCTTCGCGATGAAAGTGAAGCCCAACGCGTACACGATGTGCGACGTGACTTTGTCGCAAATATTTCGCACGAATTAAAAACTCCGATTGGTGCTCTCTCTCTTCTTAGCGAAGCGGTGCTTGGAGCAAAAGATGATTCAGAAGCGGTCTCCAGATTTGCGGGACGCATGCAAGTTGAAGCAAAGCGTCTTACCGACTTAGTCCAGGAAATCATTCAGCTATCTAGAGTTCAAGATTCTGATCCGCTCAATGAAGCACAACTAATTTCGGCCTCTGACTTAATTAAAGAAGCGCTGGACCAATGTCGCACTACAGCAGATTCACGACAGATCATGCTAACTTTTCAAGACGTTGAAGATGGAATGATTCTTGGAGATCGCGACCAATTGACAATGGCGATCCACAACCTAATTGAAAACGCGATTAATTACTCTCCTGCCGATACAAAGGTTGTCGTGACTACCTCAGTTGAAAATGAAATCATAACTATCTCTGTTGCAGATCAAGGAATTGGTATCCCCGAGGGTGAAGTTGAAAGAATTTTCGAGCGTTTCTATCGAGTTGACCCTGCGCGATCGCGCGAAACTGGCGGCACCGGCTTAGGCCTTTCAATTGTTAAGCACATCATCACCAAACACGGTGGTGAAATTTCAGTATGGAGTTCTGAAAATGTTGGTAGCACCTTCTATATCCGCCTTCCTGTCCAATCGCAAAATGAGGATGACAAATGACAAAAGTACTAATCGTAGAAGATGAGATTTCATTTTCGGATGCGCTTGCTTATCTGCTGAAGAAAGAGAGCTTCGAAGTAGAAGTTGCCGTAAATGGCAAAGAGGCAATTGATCTGTTCAACTCATTCTCACCAGATCTGATTCTGCTCGACTTAATGATCCCTGAGGTATCCGGAACCGAAGTTTGCCGCGTTATACGCTCTACCTCACAAGTGCCAATAATTATGTTGACGGCCAAGGATTCTGAAATCGATAAGGTAGTAGGTCTAGAACTTGGCGCAGATGATTACGTAACAAAGCCATATTCATCGCGCGAACTTCTGGCCCGCATCAAGGCGGTAATGCGTCGCAACTCAGCTGATTCTCATTCAGCCGATGATGGACACGAATTGTCAGTTGGTCCAATCCGAATGGATCTTGATAAGCATCAAGTAACTGTAAATTCGATAGCAGTTTCCTTTCCGTTAAAAGAATTTGAACTTCTTGAATACCTAATGCGCAACAGTGGACGGGTATTGACCCGCAGCCAATTGATTGATCGCGTGTGGGGCAATGATTACTACGGAGATACCAAGACTCTTGATGTCCACATTAAGCGACTGCGTGCGAAGATTGAAGCTGATCCAGCCAATCCAGCGTTAATTCACACGATCCGCGGGCTAGGTTACAAACTAGAGATTTAGCGTTTTAACCAATTACTCCGGTCGCCAAACCCGCCAGGATTAGCGTTCCAAGCCCAATTCGGTAATAAATAAATGGCGCAAAGCTCTTTGTCATTACAAACTTTAACAACCAAGCAATAACCGCGTATCCAATTACAAATGCAATCACAGTTGCAACCATTGTCTCAGGCAGGCTAAATGCCTGATCTGATGCATCCGATCCCATCGCACCTTTAAGTTCATAAAATCCACTGCCAAAGACTGCTGGAAGTGCTAACAAGAATGAGTAACGCAGCGCAGATTCTCGGCTGTAACCAAGGAAACGACCCATCGCAATAGTCGCACCAGATCTTGATACTCCTGGAACCAGTGCTAAAGATTGGGCCAGCCCATAAAGAATTCCGTGAACCGGAGTCAATTGATGTAACTCCCTTTCAATTTTTCCGTATTTATCTACGATTCCAAGAATGACACCGAAGATGATCATTACCGATGCGATCAACCAGAGTGAGCGGAAATCATTTCTGATGACATCTTGACCCAGATAACC
>JBIIPL010000056.1:0-8139 GCA_044342645.1 Candidatus Planktophila sp.
TAACACCCTGACTCACACGGGACAATTTAAGCCCAAAATCTATCTAAAGGTGATCGACTTGTGCACCGTGAAACTATTACCAGTCTCAGTACTTGTCAGTGTGTAGGAGAATCCACAGACTCCTTTTTGTATTTTGACAACATTCTTACCTTCAATTTTACAGATGCTTGGGCTCTCGCTTATTGCTTGTTCCTCGAACCTCGCAGTAGACGGTAAAGCTACCTGTTTGGCCGAACTTGAGCCTTTAATAGCATCGAATCTAATTAATACACCTTGTAACAAATTGACGACTCTCGCCTTTTCCTCAATTTGTTTAGAATATTGAATGACTTCCTTAGAACTGCCTTCGATTTCAGCAGGTGAAATTTTCAAGATATCTCTGTCATAGTCATTTTTTGCCTTGACAGTAACTGTTGCAGTCACAGAATCATTACTTGCTGTTGAAGAATCTGTCACCAGAATATCTTTCTGACTTTCAATTATTGTATTCGTAATTGAGCGTGAAATTACGGTTTGAGTTTCGTTTTCAGAGACAGACCCTACTGCCATTTTGGAACATTCAGTGCCTCTTTCTAGCGATCCTTCCCAATTAACACAACGTTCTAGTCCTGGAGTTTGGATGGCTAATTCTCTGGATTTGTTACGTGCAACCAATTGTTGACTGCTTGCCTTTGCGATTCGATTAGACTCAGAGACTAAATTTGTATATTGACTGGGCGAAAGTTTAGTTTCTGCGCTTACTCCAGTTCCGGTATTGAAACTTCTCCCAGAACTATCCGTCGCTACTCCGTCTTTGATAACCAAAACGACTTCAGTATTTGCCGTGGTATTCGAACTACCAGAATTGCTAGACACAGTAAAGGAATTGGAAGTACTGTCATAAGTCACCCCTGGCTGACCATTGCTACCATCGCCGTGGTAACCGGCGACATTTCCAGATGCAGATTGTGTTGTTTGTAAAATAATTCTTGCTCCGATTGGACAACCCATATACTCAGATGTCATGGTGCGGTTGTTGCCACCGAAATACTCAATACTTCCAACAATTACCCCACAAACATGACCATCTGGGTGTACAACCGCAAAACCACCAACTGCAGGAGCATTTGTGAAACTCTCTGTACCCGCTGAACTACCGCCAGAGATTGTGAAGGATTTTGTAACCGAGTAAGTAGCGCCTTCGATTTCAGAATTGACCGTAAGCGTATAATTACCACCTGGAATAAATCCACTTTTAATTTCATCATAGGCATAATTAAAACTGGAACAGTCGCCTGGCGCGCTAGCAGCACCTGATGACCCCCATTGGCTAGTTTTAGTAGAAAATACCTTTCCTGAAGAATCCGTAATAGTTGATGTTGTATTTATAGGACCCTGAAAGTGCACCGTCGCTGAACCCTTCAAGCAATATCTTGCATACAAAGATGTGCCCTGAAGATCAAACATCTGAATGCCAATTCCGGTGATATCTGCCGCCACGGCATTAGGTGCAGAAACAATAATTGCAAGCGATAATGCAATAAGTGGAATGCGAACTAAACGCTTTAGGTTCATAAAACTACTGTAGACCTTTATTTTGGGATATATAAGAAACCCCAGGCTCACTGTTTGTTTTTATACTCAAGGTTTTTTAGGGGCATGTTTATCCCCTTCGCATTTGCAGGCTACCTCTCCCCACGACGTACGGGACTAACTGGATATAGTCCCTGCGCTTAGGGTTAGTTACGGCGCAAAAGTATCGTCCACGTTTTTCTATCAAATTCCAGTAGATTCGACTTATATGAGCAGGGCAAAATCAAATCGACTGGATTACATAGAACTCCTCCGGGTAATCGCACTTGGTGCAGTTATCGCATTTCACTTCTTTTATAGTGCAATTGCCAGAGGCAGAACTCCAAATGTCGCAGAATCCCCGATGATGGGTTGGGCGCAGTATGGATACTTAGGCGTTGAACTCTTCTTCATGATCAGCGGCTTCGTAATGATGTCATCCACAAAAAACATTTCAGCCGGAATGTTTCTAAAGAAGCGCTTTTTGCGTCTTTTCCCGATCTACTGGATCGCCTTAATATTCATCTTTCTAGTATCGCAATTTGGAATATGGCAAAGACCTGGGTTAATTGCCGAGAATTTTTACTACAGCCTCACCATGGCCCCCAAGTCATTTAGCCATGAGTGGCTGGATTCAGCACACTGGTTTTTGGAGAAGCAGCTTCAGTTTTACCTAATTGTTCTCCTTGTTTTAGCGGTCCGGGCTGGAAAATATCTTCCCTCCATTTTTACTTGGTGGGCAATGATTGGGCTTTTCTGGAGCACATTCGGATTCGAGAATTTTGGTATTTGGTATCTCAATGGCTTCTTTGCACTAATTGCCGGTGGAGCGATAATTTTTTCAATTCGTGAATCTGGATTCAATAAAATACGAATCGCTGGGCTAATTTCTTCTTATGTCTGGGCGCTCTCATCTCGTATTGACCTAATTCCGTGGCTAGATAAGAACCGAGGTCCAGGTCACTCAGCGCTAGTCATCGGAACAGTGGTTACGGTGTTATACCTCTTGATGCTGCTTACGCTAACCCGCGGTGTATCTCGACTTCATCTGCGTGGTGTTGCCACGGCCGGAGCAATTACTTACCCGTTATATCTAATTCACAATCGTGTGGGAGGTTGGGCGATCGCACGATTTGCCTCGCCAGAGAATCAATATTTTGTCTATCTCATAGCCATACTTGTTTTGATTCTCTTTGCATTCCTAATCCTGAAAGCAGAGTCCCGCATAATGAAGAGCTTGCAGCGCAGGTAAGAAAGTAAGGGTGACCCAGGCAATCGGCTCAGCGGTGGAGCCCACATTGACCTTGTGGGCGTGACTGGTTCGATCCCAGTCGCAATATCGAGCCATTTACGCGTATTCCACCCAACCAAATCACGCTGAAAATAGACTCAAATCGTTATAAACCACGCTGGCCAAAGGCGCAGAATTCCCTTAGTATTTCTAGCAAATGGCCCGATAAATACACCCTTAATTCACTTGTGATTAGCCCCTTATTCACTTGTGATTGCTGGTGCAGCCCTTCGAGGTCCAAACTATAAGGAGAAATATAAGCATGAAAAGAAACTTGGCATTACGTGCCTTGGCTACAGCGGCAGCAACTGCGCTACTAGCCGGTGCATTTTCTGTAGGTGCGCTCAATTCAGCGCAGGCTGCAACCAAAACAACAGTGACTCTGCTTTCTGCAGGAGATATCACTTCGCTAAACCCAAGCACAAAGGGAAGTAATACGACTTACAACAACCTGGCTGCTTCATTGACAGGTTTTGGATTTAGCTATTACAACAACAATGCAGAACTTGTAATGAACACAAAATTCGGATCTATGAAGATTCTGAAGAAGGCTCCTAAAGATTTCCAACTTCAATACACAGTTTCAAACGGACAAACATGGTCTGATGGCACAAAAATTGACGCTGTAGATCTTCTACTTACCCACGTAATTTCCTCATCGAAGTTCTCAAAAGCTGCTGGTCTTGGAGATCCTAAAGACGCAAGCAAGAAGCCAGCTTTCGACAGCCTCGGTTACGGTGGAGCTTACGATGACAACGTTGTCGGTGAGCCAAAGCTCAGCAATGGCAATATGACTCTAACTGTGAAGTACGGCAAGCCACTTCCAGATTGGGAGCTTCTTGCTCCTGGACCAAGTCCAGTACACGCACTATCACTCATGGCTGATGGCAAGACAGGTCTCCAGAGCGCATCAGTGAATGCAGCTGCTAAGGCGAAGTTCCTTAAGGACTTCACCAGCAAGAATGCAACTAACTTGAAGAAGATGGGCGCAGTTTGGACATCTGGTTACCTTGTATCAAAGGTTGACAAGGACACTAACCCACTTCTTCTTATCAGCAATGGTGGATTCATTATCTCTAAGTACGTCAACAAGGATTCAATGACCTTGGTTCGCAATGCTAAGTACTCATCAGGTCCTGCGATGTCAACGAAGAATCCAATCAAAACCGTTGTAATCAAAGTCATCAATGAGAACACTGCACAGGTTCAAGCACTGCGTAATGGTGATATCGATATTCTGTACAACACCAACCCAACTGGTAACGACAAAATCGTTCTTGCTGGAATGACGAATGTTGCAACTCAAATAAAAGTTGGCGGAAGCTATTCAATCTTCCACCTTCGTACTGATACTGCATTCGGCTTCGATGATCCTTACACAGGTCCATTTGCTGGTAACTCACAAAGAGCAAAGGATCTCCGCAGAGCGTTCTTGCTTGTGACACCACGTGTACAGATGGTCGACACTCTCATCAAGCCAGTGAAGGCTGATGCGACTCCTTTGGATTCACAGTTCACATTCCAAGGAACTCCGGCATACAACACAATCACTAAGGGATCTGGCGTTGACATCTACACAAAGGGAACTCAGGCTGAGCGCACAGCTCAGGCTTTGGCTCTTGTGAAGAAGTACTACCCAACAGCATCTGACACAGTGGCACCAGTTAAGATCCAATTCCTTCACGCAGATACACCTCTGCGTAACGCACTTGGAAAACTGGTAAAGGCAGAAGCGCTAAAGGCTGGTTTCGATGTTATTGAGACCATCCCGGCGGATATGTTCGCAGATGACACAAATTCAAAGTCGAAATTCGACGTAATCATGCACGGTTTCAGCCTCAACTCAGTCTCTCAGAGTGCCGCTTCAGACACTTACAAGACTGATGGTGGAAACAATGCGTGGGGTTGGAGCGATTCAACACTTGATTCAATCTTGGCTAGCCTTGAAAGTGAAATTCTCACTCCAAAGGAAATAACTGCAAAGCGTTTAGCTGCAGACAAGATCATCATGGCGAACGCTTGGGGCCTTGCGCTCTATGCAGGACCAGTCATCACTGCTTACAACAAGGACTTGAAGAACATCAAGCCTGCTCCAGTCGGAAACAACATCACTTGGAACTACTTCGAGTGGTCGTACTAACCGATAGCAATAAATAGTAAATAAAAAGAACTGGGATGTCTGCAAAGGCATCCCAGTTCTTTTTTACAGTGCTAGGCTTTACATTAATATTTGTTTTGCAATTCATTTTTTTGTCAGGACATAGTTAGGACGAGATTTTGTTACAGTATATTTTGCGCCGCTTGGGGATGATGTTTGTTATTGTCTTTGGTGCGAGCTTTCTGGCCTACAACCTACAAGCTTATTCTTCTGATCCTCTCTCTGGTTTTGGGGAAAGTACCGCCGAGAATAAGGAATACCTGATCCTGCAATTGACCAGAGATCTACAGTTAGATGTCCCACCGCCGATTCGTTACTTCTCTTGGCTGCGCGGAATTGTCGCCGGCTTGTGGGGCGACTTTAATATGGGGTTAACGCGTGATGGTCTACCGGTAATTGAAATTCTCGCTATTGCTATTCCGGTGACAATTAAATTAGTAATTACAGCTACTTTCCTCGCCATAATCCTAGGCATTTCTGTCGGAATGATTACAGCCATTCGTCAGTACAGTCGGTTCGATTATTCGATGACTTTCGTATCATTCTTACTTTTCTCACTTCCTATTTTTTGGGTTGCCGTACTTCTCAAGGAGTTTATGGCTATCCAGTTCAATGACTTCTTAGTCAATCCCACAATTCCACCCATAGCCATAGTTTTATATTCATTAGTCTTTGGTTTAGTGGCGGCAGGCTTTGTTGGTGGAGCTAGATTGCAATTTTTCTCAGTTCTAGCCGGCGCTGCGCTATTTGCCGCGGCGCTGCTCTACTTCGCGAGCGTTACCCAATGGTTTATAGAACCGTCTCTAGGCATCTTCGGTGTTGGTTTCCTTGCGCTATGTAATGCGGCAATCGTCATTCAATTGATATCTGGATTAGATAGCAAAAAGGGTCGTGTTGCTGGCTTTGGCGTAGCGATTGCAATTATCGCTCTCTACTATCCGCTCCAAGGGCTGATGTCCGCCGATGCCTCCTTAATCAATGTCTTTGCAATTTTTGCAATCACAATCTCCGTTGGTAGCGCCATCGGGTACTTTGTCAGCACCATAGATAAACGCGTTTATCTTCGAATTGGTTTCTTCACTGCCCTCATGTCGACTGCGCCAATTATCGTGAATCGATTCATGAATGAATTTGCAGGGTACATGAATTCCGATGCTGTAAATGGAAGGCCTGTACCGACGCTCGGCCAAAGAAATGACTTACTGACACCAGAACAAATCGATAACTTCTGGATTTCTGGTTTGGACACAGCGGTGCACCTTGTGCTTCCTACTATCGCACTTACTTTGATTTCATTTGCTGGCTACGTTCGATTCTCGCGCGGTAGCCTGCTGGAAGTATTGAATATGGATTACATCAGAACTGCTCGTGCCAAAGGTTTAAGTGAGCGTACAGTGATCGTTCGCCACGGAATGCGTAATGCCATGCTTCCTTTAACAACAATTCTCGTAAATGACTTCGCTGGCCTACTCGGTGGTGCGATTATCACTGAGGGAGTTTTTGCTTGGCAAGGCATGGGTCAATTATTTAACACTGCCTTAAGAAGTTATGACCTAAATCTCTTTATGGGCGTCTTTATTCTCTCGGCTACATTAACGGTTTTGGCTAATTTTGTTTCAGATCTTCTCTATGGCGTTGTAGATCCCAGAATTCGAATCAGGAAGTAGGCGGAGATGGACGAAATTAAGAAATCCACTAATTCAACTTCTGAAACGAATGAAAAAGGAATTGAAAGCAAAGAAACTGAGGGCTTAAGTCAGCGTCAAATTATTGTCAAGCGCTTTATCAAGCATAAGGCTGCGATGGCATCACTTGTAACTCTCATTGCGATTATTGTCATTGTCTACACCTCATTGGGAATAAATATAGGTACCGGCAAGTTTCAAATCTCTATCCCTGGATGGTGGCCATACAAGATTGACCAAATAGATCCCGAAGGCGCTCTCGCTAGCTCGTGTAACGGTGGTGTTACAGGGTGTCCAACACTTGATTTAGCTCCCCCGTTTCTAGATGGTGATGGGATTCGATTCGGCGCTCATCCATTTGGAACAGACATTATTGGAATTGATTACTTCGCACTTGTAATGCGCGGAGCCCAACAATCAATCATGGTTATGTTAATTGTCGGAACATTGGGAATTTTAATTGGCACCATTATCGGAGCGATTGCTGGATACTTTGGTGGACTTGTAGATGCGGTTTTAATGAGAGTAACCGACATGTTCTTGGTTACTCCAACCATTGTAATTGGAGCGGTAATTGGATTTAGATTTGGAAATTTGGGCGTAGCCCCGCTTGCGATCATGCTTGGTTTATTTGCCTGGATGGGACTTGCTCGCTTCGTAAGAACGGAATTCTTAACCCTTCGTGAACGTGAGTTTGTTGATGCAGCCAGAGTTGCCGGAGCGTCGGATCGAAGGATTATTTTCAAACATATTCTTCCAAATGCAATCGGAATCATCGTGGTTGTAGGAACGCTACTTCTATCAGGAGCTATCCTCGCAGAAACGGCCCTAAGCTATCTCGGTTTCGGAGTTCGAGCTCCCGATGTATCACTCGGACTATTAATTAGCCAATACCAAGGAAGTTTTGGAATTAGTCCTTGGCTCTTTTGGTGGCCGGGCACACTAATCATCGCTATTGCGCTCTGCGTTAATTTCATTGGCGATGGACTTCGTGATGCATTTGATCCAAGACAACGTCGACATATTTCAATGAAGGAACGAAAGAAGGCTAGAGAATTAAGCGAGGTCCGCTCTTAGTGCGATCTCTTAATTCTCTCGTTAATCATGTAGGCAGCCTGTCCACTCAAACTGTCGAGGCTGGCACTCATCGATTCCATTCCAACGACTTTGGATTCACTGGTTGGCATACTTCCACTCAGCCAGCCAAATTTCTTTTCGGCAACCCAGCGCTGCTTTCCGCTCGCAGGGGCTACCCAAACTCTGCTTTTGCCGCGAGTGTGAATAATCGCAAGACTCCATTTGGTTTCGAGTTCCAAAATATCGGCGTACGCAATCAATTCAGTTCTCAACGGATTAACAACTTCAATCTTGTCGACTCCCAAGACAAGCTTGGGTTTAATCCAAAAAATGTAAACAAGAGCGCTAAGAATTGCGCACAGCACGAGTTCTCGAAT
>JBIIPL010000143.1:0-2735 GCA_044342645.1 Candidatus Planktophila sp.
CGATGATCAGCACGGCACGGCTATTGTTGTTTTAGCTGCTCTTACAAACTCACTTAAGTTAGTAAATAAAAAGTTAGGCGAGATAACCATCGTCATGAGCGGAGCGGGCGCAGCCGGTACCGCTATTGCGCGTCTGCTAACCAAGAGTGGTGCACAAAAAATTGTTGCTTTTGACATTAATGGTTGTGTCACGCCTGGCTTTACTGGAAATATTTCAGATGCAATGAAAGGCGCTGATGTATTTATCGGTGTCAGCGCTCCGAATGTATTAACCGAAAGCGATGTATCTTCAATGGCAAAGGGTTCTATTGTCTTTGCCCTAGCCAATCCAGATCCAGAAATCGATCCAGTTATAGCCCGCAAATACGCAACAGTGGTAGCAACCGGTCGCAGCGATCAACCAAATCAAATCAATAACGTTTTAGCTTTCCCGGGAATTTTCAGAGGACTCCTAGATGCAAACGCGCATAAAATTACCGATGAACTTTTGATTGCTGCGGCGGAGGCGATCGCTTCTTGCGTCTCTACTTCCCAATTAAATGCTTCATTTATTGTGCCCAGTGTCTTTGATCCGCAAGTGGTGCAAAAAGTCGCAGCGGCAGTGAAAAAGAGCGTTTAAATGGAGTTAGCTGCATCTTTTGATGCTCAATTGTCTTCACTTGCACCATTTATTTTCTACGTCGTGGTTGCTGGCATTGTGTTTATCGAAACTGGACTTTTATTTGGTTTCTTCTTACCGGGCGATTCCATCCTTTTTAGCGCAGGCCTTGTCGCAGCGGCGCACGGAAATATAAATATTGTCATTTTAGTCACCGTCATTTTTCTGGCAGCATTTTTTGGAGATCAAGTTGGATTTGTAATTGGAAGAGTCGTTGGTCGGCCGTACTTAGACAAGCGAGATTCTCCAAGAATGAAACGGATGATTGCAAACTCTGAAGCGTTTTATGAAAAGACTGGATGGTGGGCAGTTGTCGCCGCCCGTTTCTTTCCCTGGATTCGCACTTTTGTTCCACCAATTGCAGGTGCAGCCAAAATGAATTATTACCAGTTTTTATCTGCAAATGCGCTAGGTGCTTTACTTTGGGGAGTTGGAATCACATTAGCTGGGTTTTATGCCGCAACGCTGCCTTGGGTGAAGAATTCCTCGTATGCAATCGCTGCTTTCTTTATAACTGCTTCTTTAATTTCCGCTTTGGTAAATTACCGACGCCGCCCACGATAATCCCAATATAAGTCATAACAATTCCTGTAACCAGATAGGCGCTGATCTGAACACCTTGTGTGGGTGAGTAAAGATCAATAAGCAATGAACCAACTAACTGACCACCGACGCTAATCAAGGTAAAGGTCAGTACGCCTAAGTGTTGAACAATTGTTGAAGTAAAGGCGATATAGATAACTCCAATTGTTCCTCCCGTATACATCCACCAAGGTCCAGAAGGTAAAGCAACTAATTCGGCGCGGTTAATCAATACTCCTATTGTCAGGAAAGTAACCAGAAACGTTGTTCCCATAATGAAGTTAAGCCACGAGGTAGCAAAACTTTGGCGAGTACTTTCATTTATCTGACCGTTTAAGGCACGTTGTACACCGACTATGGAACCCGCAAAACATCCAAATAAAACAGCGAAAAGCGATAAATTTTCCGCTTCTAACCGATCAATTACAGATACAAAAACCGCTAAAACAGTTACTGCTGCGGCAGTAAATCTTCTAGTTGTTATAGGTTTTTTGCCGCCGCCAGTTAAGCCGATTCGATCAACCATAAGAGATGCAGCTGTCTGCCCCGCGATTGATGCGACCGAATAAATCGCGACACCAATTATGGGAACGATTTGGGTTTGAACAGCCACAAAACTTCCACCAAGCATTCCGGCAAAGAGAGTCCAGACCGGAATCTCTTTGCGACTGACCGCACTTCTTAAGTTCCTCATCCCATTTCGTATTGCTGGAGTGAAGGCTGAAATTAGCGTAATGATAATTAAACCTGAACCAAAAGAAACGAGCGCTGCTTCGATTGGATTTCCCATTCGATGTGAGAGCTCACCGTTTGCGCGCGCTTGCAGCGCAATCATCAGCCCAGATATTGCGGCTAGAACATCAAGCTTGGAATTACCTTTGGTCACTGTGGGTGAGTGCCGTGGAATTCGCGCTTATCTGCGATCCAATCCATCAACGCAAAAAGTACTCCAGATATTACAAATGTTAGGTGGATGGCGATTCTCCAAATTGTGCCTTCACCAACTTCTGCCTCACCCGCTAATTCAATAAAATCTTTCAAAAGTTCAATTACTGAAATTGCAACTAAAGAACCAATTAACTTAATCTTCAAACCGCTGAAGTCGATCGTTCCCATCCAATGCGGACGATCTTTGGATTCCAATGCGATATCTATGCGCGAAACAAAGTTTTCATAACCAGCAAAGATGACCATCAAAATAAGATTTGCAAGCAGTGTTAAATCAAGAAGAGCCAGCAGGGAAAGCGTGAACTCACTTGCACTCATGTCGGCAGTCTTCTCAGCGAGATGCCAAAATTCAACGATAAAGCGATATGCCAAGAGTATTAGCGCTCCTACTAATCCGAGATATAGCGGGGCCAGCAAGAAGCGACTGCGGAATAAAATTACTTCAACGAAGTGTGAAATTTGGCTCATGGCAATATTTTAACTCAATCGCCTAGTTGATCTGTGATTTCTAGCCATTCTTCTTCTCGAGTGTTTAATTCTGCGCGTT
>JBIIPL010000003.1:0-25593 GCA_044342645.1 Candidatus Planktophila sp.
ATCTTCAAAAATCAAACACTGCTGAATATCCACGTTCAATAACTTTGCGGCGTGCAAATAAGGATCGGGGAATGGTTTCGTGCGTTCGATATCTCCGGCCGCAACGGAATATGAAAAATACTTTTCACTCATTCCCGTCAATACGGCGTCAACGATAGGGCGCGGGCTTGCCGATACCAACGCTTGTGGGATTGCTGCGTCACTTAGCTCTCTGGAAAAATCAAGCGCTCCTGGCATCAAGGAAACATTCCCTGACATCCGCTTCTGCATTTCAGAAACAATCAACTCCCCTAATTCCTCTGGGGTTTTCGCTCTTTTCAAACAGACTGACATATATTCAGTAACTCGATGCAACGGTCCGCCTAAACATTTCAATTGATCCTCTGGCGTCCAGTCGTACCCATTGGATCGCATCATTTCTAGTTCAGCGGCATGCCAATCTGGCTCAGAATCAATGAAGAGGCCATCCATATCAAAGAGAACTGCCTGGAACATTGCAAAACCTTTCACCAAATTAATTTGCGTTGAAGTATTTTGCTTCCGGGTGATGCACGATTATTGCCGAAGTGCTCTGTTCTGGATGCAACTGGAATTCATCTGAAAGTTCTACCCCTATACGGCCTGGTTCAAGTAGTTCACACAACTGGATTTGATCTTCAAGATTTGGACACGCTGGATAGCCAAATGAGTATCTAGAACCGCGATATCCCTGATCCAAGATCCCTTGCAGATCTGCAGCGTCATCTCCGCGAACCTTAAACTCTTCGCGCACACGAGCGTGCCAATGTTCGGCGAGAGCTTCGGTCAATTGAACCGATAGGCCGTGCAATTCCAAATATTCTCGGTAACTATTTGCGGCAAAGAGCTCTGCCGCTGCTTTACTAATCTCTGATCCCATAGTCACGACATGGAAGGCAACAACATCGGTCTTTCCGGATTCTTTGCTTACAAAGAAATCACTCAGGCAAAGACGACGGTCACGAGATTGACGTGGGAAAGAGAACCTAGTTCTCTCTTGACCCTTCTTCTCCCCTTCGTGATGCAGAATTACTAGATCATTTCCTTCGCTGTAACACGGGAAATATCCGTAAACAACCGCGGCATTTAACCAACCCTTAGATTGCACTTGATTTAGCAGAGCACGTAGTCGTGGTCGTCCTTCAGTCTCAGCCATGGCATCAAATTCACCACGAGCACCCTTAAGGCCCCACTGTCCGACAAAGAGGGCTCTCTCATCAAGCATGCCGACATAATCTGCAAGCGGAACACCTTTAATAATTCGTGATCCGAAGAATGGTGCTGGAGGAATATCAACATCACTTGCAACATCACTGCGTTTGGTATCGATAACCAAATCTTGGCTCTTCTGCGGACGAAGTGGAACTTTACGTTCGCGCAGTTCTGGCAAGGCAGCTCCCGGAACGCCTTTCTTCACCGCCATGATTGCATCCATTAAACGTAAACCTTCGAATGCATCGCGCGCATATCGAACTTCACCAGGAAAGACAGCCGCTAAATCTTGTTCAACAAAGGCACGTGTTAGCGCTGCCCCACCGAGGACGATTGGCCACTTATCGGCCAAACCTCGGTTTGTGATCTCTTCCAAATTCTCTTTCATAATCACCGTGGATTTAACGAGCAGGCCACTCATTCCAATCGCGTCTACATCCGATGCTTGAGCAGCATCTAGGATCTGATTAATTGTTTGTTTGATGCCGATATTGACAACGGTATAACCGTTATTGGACAAAATAATATCGACCAGGTTCTTACCAATATCGTGCACATCGCCTTTAACGGTTGCCAAGAGCATTGTGCCGCGGCCGCCATCATCGCTCTTCTCCAAAAATGGTTCTAAGTAAGCCACCGCTGCCTTCATTACCTCCGCACTTTGCAGAACGAATGGCAACTGCATTTCACCTTTTCCAAAGAGCTCACCAACGACCTTCATTCCTTCCAAGAGATGGTCATTGATAATCAATAACGGTTTGATGCCTTCGACCATTGCTAACTCAAGATCATCGGTTAGACCAACTTTTTCGCCATCGATAATTCTGCGTTGCAGACGCTCGGTAAGAGGTAGCGCAGCTAGTTCAGATGCACGAACATTGCGAGAGGCGGCGAGTTCTACACCTTCAAATAACTGCAGAAATTCGGTTAGCGGATCGTATATACAAGTCTCGCCATCGTACTTACGGCGGTCATAAACTAGATCCAGAGCAACTTCTCTTTGACGCTGGTCAATACGCGCCAGCGGCGTAATTTTTGAAGGATGAACGATCGCTGAATCAAGTCCTGCTTCGACGCACTCGTGCAGAAATACTGAGTTTAAAACCACTCGAGCGGCAGGATTTAAACCGAAGGAAACATTGGAAACTCCAAGAGTGGTCTGAACTTCAGGGAACTCCGACTTTAAAGTTCGAATCGCATTGATGGTTTCAATGCCATCTCGCCGCGTCTCTTCCTGCCCTGTAGCAATTGGGAAAGTTAAACAGTCGATCAAAATATCGCCAGTATTCATCTGCCAATTTTCATTAAGGTCTTTAATCAATCGGCGAGCAACGCGCAACTTCCATTCACAATCTCGCGCCTGACCTTCTTCATCAATTGTGAGTGCCACAACGGATGCTCCATGCTCTTTTACTAAAGGCATAATTCGGGCGAAGCGAGATGTTGGGCCATCACCGTCTTCGTAATTAACTGAGTTGATAACACTACGTCCACCGAGCGCTTCTAGCCCAGCTTTAATTACCGCAGGTTCAGTTGAATCTAAAACAATTGGCAAGGTGGATGCGGTTGCAAATCGGGTTGCGAGTTCATACATATCCTTTGCACCGTCGCGACCAACATAATCCACAGATAGATCCAACATATGTGCGCCATCACGGATTTGATCACGGGCTATTTCAACGCAAGTTTCCCAATCTTCAACCACCAAAGCATCGCGGAAGGCGCGAGAACCGTTGGCATTGGTGCGCTCACCAATGGCCATATAAGTATTGTCTTGTCTAAATGGAACGTATTGATAGAGCGATGACGCACCTGGGTCTAAATCACTGGTGCGCTGTGGAATTGCTTTAGCTCCCAATTTTTTGACTACCGCTGCCAGATGTTCCGGAGTTGTACCGCAGCAGCCACCAATCAAAGAAATACCGTAATCACCAACGAAGGTCTCTAACGCTTGGGCTAACTCTTCTGGTCCTAGAGGGTATTCGGCGCCTTTTGCACCGAGAATAGGTAAACCAGCATTTGGCATTACCGATATTGCGCAATTTGAATACTTGGATAGATAACGCAAATGTTCAGACATTTCTGCAGGACCTGTCGCGCAGTTCAGGCCTATCAAGTCGATTTCCAGAGGCTCGAGCGCATTTAACGCCGCACCAATTTCAGAGCCCAGCAACATTGTTCCAGTTGTTTCAACTGTAACTTGTGCGATCAAAACAACATCAAAATCTGCTTCGGCGATTGCTTGCCGTGCTCCGTTTACTGCAGCCTTAGCTTGCAATAAATCTTGAGTTGTCTCGATAAGAAGTGCATCGCAACGCCCATCCAGCAAACCCTTAGATGCGGTGTAGTAAGCATCTTTCAAGAATTGATATGTCGTGTGTCCAAGTGATGGAAGTTTTGTTCCTGGTCCAAGGGAACCCAATACAAAGCGAGGCTTCTCTTTAGTACTTACTTCATCAGCAGCTTGGCGTGCGATTACGGCTCCCGCGTAAGCCAATTCATAGATGCGATCTTCTATGCCGTATTCGGCTAAGTTCGCCCAATTAGCGCCAAATGTGTTGGTCTCAATCGCATCAACACCAGCGGCTAAATACTGCTGGTGCACTGCAAGGACAATGTCTGGACGAGAAACATTTAATACTTCATTACAACCTTCGTGACCTTGAAAGTCTTCTAAGGTTGGATCTGCCTCTTGGAGCATCGTTCCCATAGCTCCATCGGCGATGACTGTGCGCGAGGCCAGAGCCTGGCGCAGTGCGCCGGCAGGTCTATTGCGATTATGACTCGTCACTTGGCTGAGGTTACCGTAAGGTGGCGATGTGGAGATTCTCAAAATTCCAGCACTTCGAAATCCTGTGATGATCATCGCATTTTCAGGGTGGAACGATGCCGCAGAGGCGGCCACCGGAGCGACCTCTCATATTCTCGGTGCTTGGACCGATGCGGTTCATGCAGTCGATGATCAAGTCGGTGTGGTCCCTGAATTAATTGCCGATATAGATCCTGAAGAGTTTTATGACTTTCAAGTTAATCGCCCAATCGTTGATATCGATGAATCACAGATTCGCTCACTTACTTGGCCCGGAACTCAGATCTTTGGCTTGGCGACACCAAATTTTGATTTTGATTTTATTATCGTGCGTGGCGTCGAACCTTCGATGAAATGGAAAACTTTCACGCACGATCTTTTGGATTTATCTGATGATTTAGAAGTACAAATGATCATCACTCTTGGGTCGATGCTTGCCGATGCGCCACATTCAAGACCAATTACAGTCACTGGTAGTGGTGCGCATCCAGATCTTGCGAAAAGATTAGGCGTTGAAGTAAGTCGTTATGAAGGTCCCACCGGCATTCTTGGGGTGATCGCAGATGCGTGTATTCATCGTGCCATAGATGCAATCTCGCTCTGGGCTGCCATACCGCATTACGCAAGTAATTCACCAAGTCCTAAAGCAACACTCGCTTTGATTAATGCGCTCGAAGATTTCTTGGAAATTTCCTTACCGCAAGGAGATCTTCATGCAGAATCACTCGAATGGGAATCTGAAGTAGATGAATTAGCGCGCGAAGATAGTGATGTTGCGGAGTATGTGAAGGCGTTGGAGGAAAGTAAAGACTCAGCACTTTTATCTGATGTATCTGGAGAAGATTTGGCACGCGAACTTGAGCGCTTTCTACGGCGCCAGAGTGAAAACTAGATTGCAATACCTAAGAGCGCATCAATAGCTCGGCTTAATTCTCCGGGTTTTCCACCAACCGCACCAGCGCTTGTTTCGGCTATCCAGTTCTGTAAAGCTTTTAGTGCACGCGGTGTATCAATATCGTTTGAAAGCGCTGCGATTATTTCCTCAATAACTCCATCTGTCGGTGCAGTTTCCATTCGGGATAACGCGATTCGAAGATCCTCCAAGAATTTCCGAGCTGCAGCCAAATCCGACGACTGCCACATATGGTCTTGGCGATAGTGATGCGACATGAGAGCGATGCGAATTTCCATCGGATCAATGCCATCTTTTAACTTCTGAGAAACGAATTTCAGATTGCCCTTTGACTTACTCATCTTCTCGCCGTCTAAACCGATCATTCCGGCGTGAACATAATTTGCTGCGAATTTTTTGCCGTTCATAGCCCGGGCCTGTGACGCAGACATTTCGTGGTGCGGGAAGATTAAGTCACTTCCGCCACCTTGAATATCAATCGATGTTTCCGCATTTGGATCTACCTCCAAGTATCCGAGTGCAATTGCACAGCACTCAATATGCCAACCAGGTCTTCCAACTCCGTATTTACTTTCCCAGCCAGGTTCATCAGGTCGCTTTGCCAACCAAAGCAATGCATCAAGTGGATCTTCTTTACCTACACGTTGTGGATCTCCCCCGCGCTGACTAAATATTTCCATCATCTGCGATTGAGTCATATGTGAGCGTTCTCCAAATTCTAAATCACTTCGCACCCTGAAGTAATAGTCGTCATCAACTTTGTAGACAGTTTTTGATTTTTCTAGGAGTGTTATCGCATCGATCACTAGAGGTATTGCCTCAACTGCTCCGATGTAATGTGCGGGTGGAAGAATGCGTAGGGCGATCATATCCGCGCGAAATAGATCAATTTGGGAAGTTGCCAATTCACGCCAATCAACACCATCACGGTTTGCCCGCTCAAGAAGTGGTTCATCGATATCTGTAATATTTTGCACGAACAGTACTTCGCTGCCGATTGCCCGAAGGTATCGGTTAATTAAATCAAAAGCTATATAAGTGTTGGCATGCCCCAAATGGGTTGCATCGTATGGTGTGATTCCACAGACATAGATTCGGTATTTATCTTTTTTGGCAATCGAACAAATCTCTTCTTTCGATGAATCAAAGATATTTAGATTTGGAACGTTGAATCTAGATGCCAGCGGCGGTATCGTCACACTCGCCCAAGACTTCATAGCGTTATCTTAGAACGGTGGCCACGGAACAGCCGGCCAATCAGGGTTGGGAATAGGGAAAGATTGCTCACTAAGGGCTCGGTCTATTCGCGAAACGGTTGCATCTATCTCGTCTTCATCAATTAATCCAGCGATAATTTCAGATTTGTCACCTGTGAATAATTCACGCGCTTGATTTAGCAGCGCTTTCTCTTCATTTGTGAATGGAGTGCCTGCCCATTGCCACAATACGGTTCGAAGCTTATCGTCCACATGAAAAGTAACTCCGTGATCGCACCCATATAAATGACCACCCTCGATCGGGATCAAGTGCCCAATCTTGCGATCTGTATTATTTGCAATGATGTCAAGAAGAACCAAACGCCTAAGCTTCGGATCATTACCGTGATAGAAATCCAACAGATCAATATTTGGATCAATATCAATCCACTTTTGCACCATCCCAGTTCCGTAAGGACCGTCTCGAAGGATTGTTGGTGGAACCAAATGTAAATTCAGCCAATGGCTCACGAGAAAAGTTAGATACTCACGGTTGGCAAGAGAGCCATCCGGGAAATCCCAAAGTGGCCGCTCCCCCGCAATCGGTTTGTAGATACACGGAAATTCGCGATCTTCACCAGAACTCTTAATGCTGCACATTGCATATAAAGTCGCATTTGAAGCATCAACTAAACGACCGGTCACAGTTAACACACCATTATTTAGATCAACTAGATCTCTCTCAATTTGTGCTGGATCGAGGTTTTGCTCACTCATCTTCGATATCCATTAGCGCGTGGACAGAGATGACCATTTGGGTCGATCGGACCACCACAGAAAGGACACGGCGCACGTCCTGCGGCGACAACGGTATTGGCGCGCTTTGCAAAGCTTTCTGCGTATCCCAAAGTCATCAACACCCGTAAAATATCTTGATCAGAAGAAGTGTCTATTTCCAGAAGTTCATCATCTGCGTTATCCGAATCCATTATTGCCTGAAGATCGATCTCAACTAGGCGGCGATCGGAAACATATGCCAATCCAATTACTCCAACACGAAACTCTTCATCTATTGGATTTTCTAGCGGCTGATCGTCATAAACAACTCTCTCAAAGACTGTAAGCGGTTCGCTCAATCGAATTTCTCGCAGAATCTGTAGCACCCGATCGGCTATCGCGGCCACTTGTGCCTTTTCCAGAGCGACAGACACCAGTCTTGATCCCGTTCTAGCTTGGATGAAAAAGGTGCGTTCTCCGGGAATACCTACTGTGCCAACAACAAAACGTTCTACTGGATCAAAGAGGAAAATCCTTGCCATTACTTACTTTTCTTTCCTGAACCGCCACCTAAAAGCGCTTTTACCGGTCGCTTCTTGCTTGAAGTTTTCGCGAATTCAGCGATTGGAGTTGCTGTGTTATTTACAGTCAGTACGCGAAAGTCTGTTCCGTCAAAGTCAAGAACAGTAATTGACGCTGGGTCTATCACTATCTTCTGGAAGTTATCAAGATGTGTTCCTAAGACCGCGGCAACAATGCTTTTAATGACGTCACCGTGGCTCACCAGAACCTGTAATCCACCCTCAGCGGCCGCTGAATGCACTGCCCTCATTGCGCGAACTTGCACATGAGCCAGCCCCTCGCCGGCGGGAAAGTACATTGCGCTCGGTCGATTTTGCACAACTTTCCAAAGTTTCTCTCGGTACAGGCTCGATAATTTTTTACCAGTCCACTTTCCGTAATCAACTTCTGATAAATCCTGAGTCACCACAACCTTTGGACGTTCTTTCGATGGAATCGATTTTAAAAGTGGTGCAATTGTTAAGTGACATCTTTCCAATGGACTTGAGTGCACCTTAGATATCTTGCTGCCTGCCAAACGTTTAGCAAGATCTTCAGATTGAGATACGCCTTGCTCTGTCAGCACTACCCCATCTGCGCGACCAGCGAGAATGCCGCGTTGATTTGCAACAGAGTGCGCATGACGTATTAGAAGTATCCGTGTCATGTTGGAAGGTTATCCGTAATTTATCCTCTCGTCTTGCTAGGGTCGCGCCATGGAAATGCGAATGGTTGGCAACTCAGGGCTGGAGATCTCCCGCTTAGGGCTTGGCACTATGACGTGGGGTCGCGATACAGATACCCACGAAGCAGCTGATCAAGCGCGTGCATATATAGAGGCGGGCGGCAATTTCCTTGATTCAGCTAACCACTATGGAGATGGCGATTCTGAAAGAGTTATTGGTGGCCTTATCGGAACACTTTTTCGCCGTGAAGATGTTGTTATCTCAACCAAGGCTGGCGTGACTTACGAAAATGGTTCTTTAAAGACCGATGCCTCAAGACCATCTCTTATGTCAGCCCTCGATCAATCGCTTGCAAGACTCGGAACAGATCACGTTGACTTGTGGCAGGTTCAGATTTGGGATGAAAAAGTTCCGCTAGAGGATTCACTTTCCGCACTTGATTGGGCATACACAAGCGGTCGCGCAAGATATGTCGGCATCTCCAATTTCAATGGTTGGCAAAGTGCGCGGGCAATTTCCTTACAAGAAGCAAATTCAGCTAAAGCGCCGATCACTTCACTGCAAAATGAATTTTCTTTACTATCGCGAAGCGTTGAAAAGGATGCACTCGATTGCGCGATCAATCTAAACAGGGGTTTCATCGCTTGGTCACCGCTAGGTCGTGGCGCGCTGACTGGCAAATATAGACAAGGAATACCTGCGGACTCACGCGCAGCAACTCCGCACTTCGCACCATTTATTGAACCGTATCTCAATGATAAATCACGTCGCATCGTCGAAGCGGTGAGCGTTGCTGCACAAGGCCTTGGTTACTCACCTCTTGAGGTTGCACTCGCTTGGGTAAGAGATTTTCCGGGAGTAACTTCAGCAGTAGTTGGTGCGCGTACTGGCGCACAGATGCGCGGTATTTTGGTTAGTGAAGAGATCGCACTTCCTGAAGTCGTGCGTTCTGCCCTCGATGAAATCTCGAGTTAAGTACTTAAGCGTTCTCTAGAAAATCCGCTAGAACGCGAACACCGAACCTGAGCCCTTCGATAGGAACTCGCTCATCTACTCCGTGAAACAAAGACATGAAATCTAAATCTGCAGGCAACCTCAACGGTGAAAATCCATAACCAACTATGCCCAACTCAGACAGGGCTTTGTTATCGGTTCCACCACTCATCAAGTACGGAACAGGAATACCTTCAGGATCTTGGCTAAGCAACGCTGCTTTCATCGCTTCAACAAGCGGTGAATCAAAATCAACTTCTAAAGCAATATCGTGGGAAATTGTTTCAATAGCAATGTCTGGACCAATAATTGATCGAATCGTTGAATTCAACTCATCTTCATAGCCAGGTAAAAAACGTCCATCAATTACAGCACTAGCTGAACCAGGAATCACATTGGCTTTATAACCAGCATCCAGCATTGTTGGATTAGCGGTGTTCTGCAAGGTAGCACCGATCATGCGAGCGGTGGAGCCAACTTCTTTAAGTAAAGGACGGAGATCGTTCTTGTTATATTCGCGACCAGTGACTCGAGCAACTTCTTTAAAAAGATTCTTTACCGTCTTGGTATAGCGCTGTGGCCATTCGTGCTTTCCGATCTTTGCAACCGCTTCAGTTAGCGCAGTGATCGCATTTTCTGGATTCATCATAGAACCGTGTCCAGCGCGACCTTGTGCTGTCAGGCGCATCCAATGGATTCCTTTTTGCGCAGCTTCTACAAAGTAGAGACGTTTGCCATCAGCAACAGTTACTGAGAATCCCCCAACTTCAGAAATCGCCTCTGAGCAACCAGCGAAAACTTCAGGATGTTTTGCACTCATAAATCGTGAGCCGTAAGTCATTCCTGCTTCTTCATCGGCGAAGAATGCTAAAACTATGTCGCGCTTTGGCTGGTAACCGCGCTTAGCCCAACCACGCACAATTGCCAGAATCATCGCATCCATGTTCTTCATATCAACGGCGCCGCGACCCCAGATCATTCCATCCTTAATAATTCCGCCGAATGGATCAACCGACCAATCATCAGCATTGGCAGGAACAACATCCGTGTGACCGTGTACGACAAGACCAGATCTAGAAGAATCACTTCCCTTGATTCGCGCAATAACATTGCAACGATTTGGAGCGGCTTCATAAATTTTTGAATCAATTCCGACTTCGGCAAGTGACTTAACTATGTAATCAGCGATGGCTGATTCGTCGCCTTTTCCCTCACCGAAGTTAACACTTGGGATACGGATCAACTCTTGGCAAATTTTTATAGCATCTTCTTCTACCGAAGTTAGATCTACTGCTTTATCTCTGCTCATATCCGTATTCTCTACTAAAGCTAGATAAATATCTCCTGTTGGCGCGATCTAACGCCGAAGCATCACCCACTTTGCCTCAGAGCCCTCACCGTTGATATTGTTGCCGATGCACTCGTCCGGGTGGCGGAATTGGCAGACGCGCTAGCTTGAGGTGTTAGTGCCCGCAAGGGCTTAGGGGTTCAAGTCCCCTCTCGGACACGTATTTAATGATGGAATGGGTGGGTGATGGAATTTACAAGCGCACTCGCACTGATCCGCAAGATCCCCGATTTTCCAAAACCAGGAATTGTTTTTCTAGATATCACTCCGGTTCTTGCTAATTCTGATGCCTTTGCCGCAGTCATCAAAGAAATGTCGAAGTCACTTCCAAACGTCGATGTGGTTGCGGGTATCGAAGCTCGTGGCTTTATTCTGGCCGCGGCGTTAGCAGGTGCTTCCGAAAAAGGTTTTGTTCCATTTAGAAAGAGTGGGAAATTACCTCACCAAACGCACGGCGAAAAATATGGTCTTGAATATGGTGATGATGAAATAGAAGTGCATATAGACGCGTTTGAACCTGGACGACGAGTACTTATCATCGATGATGTTTTGGCAACCGGTGGAACCCTCTTGGCAGCAATCGCTCTTGCAAAACGGTGTGGAGCTGTCGTAGAAAAAGTTTTGGTTTTACTAGAAATAGATTTCTTATCAGGTCGGGAGAAAATCTCGGCCTTGTATCCGGATATCGAAGTAATCGCCTTGGAGCACGCGTGATCCAATTTGCTGCGCATCGCCTCGAAAAGTGGCAGGATGCCGCCCGTGGCTGAATTAATCTATTACTGCGGAACTATGGATAGCGGTAAGTCAACGCTTGCACTGCAGACAGCCCACAACCATAAAAGTCGCGGTCGATCTGGTCTCATCTTTACAAGTAAAGATCGCGCAGGCAGCGGAGTCATTTCATCACGACTGGGCTTGCAAAGCAGTGCGATAGAAGTAGATCCTGATTTGGATATCCACCGTTTGGTTGTAGAAAGATTGTCTCTGGGAGATCGAATTGATTACATTATCTGTGATGAGGCTCAGTTTTATCAGCCGGTTCAGATTGAGGGTCTTGCGAAAATTGTTGATGGCCTAGGAATCGATGTCTTTGCTTTCGGAATTTTGGCAGACTTTCGAACCAAACTTTTTCCAGGATCTGCTCGATTGGTAGAACTATCTGATCGAGTAAATACCTTGCAAGTTGAAGCTCTCTGCTGGTGTGGCTCGCGCGCAACTCATAACGCTCGCACAATGGGCGGGGTAATGGTTACCGAAGGTGAACAGGTCGTAGTTGGCGATGTTGCACCGGGTGCGGAGATTGCTTATGAAGTTTTATGTCGCCGCCACCATATGCGCCAAGTAACCGCGCGAGCATCGCGCGCAGGACATACATCACCAATGCCTTTACCATTTAACCAAGAAGATGACATCGCTAAGGGAGATAAAAAATGAAGGTTCGTGGATATGCGGCAATGAAAGCTAAGGCAGAACTGACACCTTGGGAATTTGATCGACGCGATCTTGGCGCTAATGATGTCGCACTAGATATTAAATATTCAGGAATATGCCATTCAGATATCCACCAGGTTCTTGAAGAATGGGGACCGGCGATATTCCCAATGGTCCCAGGCCACGAAATAGCTGGAATTGTTTCGCAAGTAGGACCTGCAGTAACCAAGTTCAAAGTTGGAGATCGAATCGGCGTTGGTGTCTTCGTTGACTCTTGCCGCAAGTGTCCATCGTGCTTAAAGGGCTTGCAGCAATATTGCATCGAAGGAATGACTGGAACTTACAATCAATTAGAGCGTGATGGAAAGACACCAGCTATGGGTGGATACTCCAACGTAATGGTGATCAATGAAGATTACGCCGTTTCAATTCCAGAAAATTTGCCACTTGATGGAGTAGCGCCACTGCTCTGCGCTGGCATAACTCTTTACTCACCGATTAAACATTGGAACGTTGGTCCCGGCAAAAAAGTTGCGGTGATGGGCCTGGGTGGTCTTGGCCATATGGGTGTGAAGTTTGCTGCTGCTCTGGGCGCAGATGTCACCGTCTTCTCTCATTCACCTGCGAAGGAAGCCGATGCAAAAGCTATGGGGGCACATCATTTTGTTTCCACTAAAGCAGAAGGCTTTAACAAGAAATACATTAAACACTTTGATCTAATTCTTAATACTGTCAGCGCCGAACTCAATATCAATACCTATCTTGATATGTTAAATGTTGATGGCACTTTAGTTGTGATCGGACTGCCAGGTAAGCCTTACGCTGTTGAAGTTGGCACTCTTCTGCCTGCCCGTCGATCTCTATCCGGCTCAATGATCGGTGGAATTCCTGAGATGCAAGAAATGCTTGACTTCTGCGGTAAGCACAATATCGTCAGCGATGTTGAAGTGATTAAATCTGATTACATTAATAAAGCTTACGAGCGCACGGTCGCTAGTGACGTTAAGTATCGATTCGTAATCGATGCAAGCTCCTTCTAGCAGAACGGCCTAAATTTTTTAGATAAAAGAGTGCAGTATTTGAACTAAAACTGGCGCGATAATCAGCGCTGGCAGAAGATTTCCTACCGCAATATCTTTTATCTTTAACAATCTAAGACCAATGCAGACCAACATAAGGCCGCCTGTAATGGTCATTGCATCTATTTGGTAGCCACTTAATACATTGCCCAGACCCAAACCTACGACGGTCCAAAGTCCCTGATAAATACCAACCGGGATTGCTGACGCAGCAACTCCCCAACCCAAACTTGCAGCAAAGGCCATGGCAGCGAAAAAGTCGAGGCTCGATTTTAAAAGTAATTGATCAATACCAGTGGACATTCCATCACTGATAGATCCCAAAATTGCTAAAGGTCCAATGATAAATAGCAGCGATGCCGATACGAATCCCTCGACAAATGTGCTTTCTTCATGCGCTCGAAACCTTTTGCGCAGATTCTCCCCGAGGCCATCTAATTTAGTTTCTAGATTTAGCGCAGATCCGATCAAACCGCCAATAAGTAATGAAGCGAGAATCGCCAGCAAGGTCCAACCTTTAGGCAACGCAGTCACATATCTTTCAGACCACATTGGCGCTAAAGCGCTAACCGCTCCAAGAATCGTGATTAAACCTAATACTTCGGTGATCAACGTTCTTGTGCGCGTTGACATCCGAGCACCGACTAAAACGCCGAGAGCTGCTCCCCCAATAATCGTTACGATATTTACCGTTGTACCAAATCCTACGAACATAGCGTTAAGGATAGAGGATATAAATCGGTCTCTTTACTATAAACTCCGCAGATGCAAGAGCCCTCTAAGTTCAAGGCCCTGATCTCTCAACTTCGTCCCCATAAGACGGTTCCGGTTACCCCATGGCGGGCGCAACATCGCTGGGATTTATCTTTACCTCGAGTCTTTATTCTCTTTTTCGGACTTGCGATTTTTGGATTGGGTGATGCTCTAGTTGTGCAATCCAATCTAGGTAACGCACCTTGGACGGTATTTGCTCAAGGCCTAAGTTTAAAATCAGGTTTGTCGCTAGGTTGGGCAACTTTCTATATTGGTTTAGTCGTTCTTTTGATCTGGATTCCACTTCGAGAACGCCCTGGATTCGGAACCCTCAGCAACATCGTAATTATTTCCGCCGCAATTCAATTTGGCGTAAGCATTTTTCCTTTACAAGAAACTTTTCTCGGCGGCGTAGCCTCGGCTCTTATTGGAATCGGTCTCGTTGGAGTTGGTTCGGCTTTATATATAACTTGTGGCCTGGGTGCGGGACCGCGAGATGGTGCGATGACTGGAATTCACAACCTGACCGGTATTCGTATAGGTCGAGTGCGCATGGGCATCGAGGTTACCGTCCTCATCATCGGCGCTTTATTGGGTGGACGTATTGGGCTTGGTACCGCGCTCTTTGCCCTCCTAGTTGGGCAATCCGTAGCAATATCTCTCGGAGTTATAGCGCGCCTTACCTCAAAGTAGTCTTCACATCGGCTTGAATCATCACATCCCCCGGTCTGTGAGCCGTCATTTCACACGGGGTCGCAAACACCCCCGTTAACAAAATTAGAAGGGTATGTCATGCTCGATAGCTATTTCAAAATATCGCAACGTGGCTCCACAGTAGCAAGAGAAGTCCGTGGCGGAGTCGTCACTTTCTTCACTATGGCTTACATCGTGGCGCTTAATCCACTCATCATCGGACTCACTAAAGATGTTGATGGAAAATATATTGGAGGCGGCGACGCTCCGAACCTTGCACTCGTTGCGGCGATGACCGCGCTAATGGCTGGTGTATTAACCATCCTTATGGGAGTAATTGGTAAATATCCTCTGGCGATAGCAACTGGTTTAGGTCTTAACACATTTGTGGCGGTAGGTATCGCATCCCAAATGACATGGGCCGATGCAATGGGGCTTATTGTTCTTGAGGGAATAATTATTACCATCCTCGTACTCACAGGATTTAGAACCGCGGTATTCAAAGCCGTACCAGCACAATTAAAGATCGCTATCTCAGTCGGTATCGGACTATTTATAGCCTTGATCGGCTTGGTTGATGCCGGTTTCGTACGCAAGACTCCATCTGGTCCAGTACCAGTAACCCTTGGTGATAGTGGAACTCTAGTTGGATGGCCAATTGTGATATTCGCGCTAGGCCTTTTCCTCACCATTGGTTTAGTAGTCAAGAAGGTAAAAGGTGCGATTCTAATTGGAATCATCGTCGCAACTATTGCAGCGGTCGCCATTGAAACTTCGCAGAAGATTGGTCCGCTATTCAATGGAGCAACCGGAGCGGTAAATCCAAAGGGATGGAATTTAAATGTTCCGGCTATGCCAGAGAAGATTGTGGCAACCCCAGACTTCTCACTCTTTGGACAATTTAATCTATTCGGCTCTCTAGATCGAGTTCCGTTAATTACCGTAATACTTCTCGTCTTTACCTTGCTGCTTTCCGATTTCTTCGACACCGTAGGAACAGTTACAGCAATTGGTCACGAAGCGGGTCTTACAGATAAGGATGGAAATGTCGAGAATATCGATCGTATCCTCTTTGTAGATTCACTCGCAGCGGTCGCCGGTGGTGCAGGAAGTATCTCCTCTAACACCAGCTACATCGAATCTGCATCTGGTGTGGGTGAAGGTGCTCGCACAGGTCTGGCATCAGTTGTCACGGGAATTTGCTTCTTGCTAACAACATTCTTAGCGCCTCTAGTTGCGATCATTCCTTATGAGGCAGCAACTCCAGCGTTGGTAATCGTTGGTTTCCTTATGATGACTCAAATAAAAGCAATTGATTGGGAAGATTACGGAATAGCGATTCCAGCATTCTTGACAATCATCTTGATGCCATTCACATACAACATCTCAGTTGGAATTGGCGCTGGCTTCGTAACTCACGTTGTCATCCGCTACATCCAGGGACGTCGCCAAGAAGTTCATCCACTTCTTCTACTGGTATCTGGACTCTTTATGGTCTACTTCTTATCCTCACCGATAAATGCTTGGGTTGGATAATTAGTTAAGTAAATTATCGAAGCAACGCCCTGCGGAGTGATCTGCAGGGCGTTGTTCTTTATATTCTCCATTCAATAGGAGATCTACCTGATTCAATCAACGCAGTATTTGCGCGACTAAAAGGGCGGGAACCAAAGAATCCCCGATGAGCAGATAATGGACTCGGGTGTGATGAAGCTATTAATTTCCCCGGGGGGAAATACTTACTGCACTCTTGTGCATTATTTCCCCAAAGAATGGCAACTGCGCCGGATTCTGCCAACAATTGCACACAAGTTTCAGTGAAGTCCCGCCAACCAGCATGAAGGTGAGAATTACTTTCACCGGTTCGACAAGTTAAAGTGCGATTTAACAGAACCACGCCTTGGTCTGCCCACGGTGATAGATCACCACTATTCGGAATAGAGATCCCAAGATCTGTATTCAACTCCTTGAAAATATTCCTGAGCGAAGCAGGAATCTTGGTTTGACTTTCAGGGATCGAAAAAGCGAGACCGACTGGATATTCCGGATTTGGATAAGGATCCTGACCTAAAATCAATACTTTAGAGTTACTGAAATCATCTGTTAACGCTCGCATAACCAAGCCCTGGCTCGGCAAGAAGTTATCTCGCGAAATCTTCGCTTCGATTTCATCCAACAAAACGAGTTGATCCTTTAACAACTCTCGCCAAGAAGGGTGTAACTGCTCACGAAAGATCATGAGCTACGGGCAAAAAACCTTCCATTTGCAGAAGTTACATCTATCTTTATGCCAAAGACCGCGCTCATATGCTCTGATGTAATGACGCTGGCAATAGGACCTGAAACAGCAATAGATCCATCTTTAATGATAAGTGCATGGGTAGTTCCAAATGGAATCTCCTCAATATGATGGGTGACAACAATGCTTGCAGGTGCATGCGGATCCGTTGAGTACTCCGCAAAACGTCGCAGCAAATCTTCACGTCCGCCTAGATCAAGTCCTGCAGTCGGTTCATCTAAAAGCAGCACCTCTGGATCAGCCATCAATGCACGCGCAATCTGTACCCGCTTTTTCTCACCATCGCTTAAGGTGCAATAGCGTCTATCTGCCATATCTCGTACGCCAAAAGTGGTGAGCAACGCGACTGCGCGAGATTCATCCCAAAGATCGTAATCTTCATTCCATCTGCCTAAGACTGCATATGCCGCAGTTAAAACTACGTCTCGAACTAACTCGTCATCAGGAATATCCTCGGCCAACAAACTGGCGCAAACTCCGATACGGGTACGAAGTTCGAATAGATCTACCTTGCCCATCTCTTGCTCCAGAATCTTTACCGTTCCGGTTGAAGGAAATATTCGCGTTGCTAAAATATTTAGTAAGGTCGATTTACCTGCGCCGTTAGGCCCAAGAATCACCCAACGTTCTCCATTGCGAATTTGAAAATCCAACGGTCCCAATATTGTGCGTTCGCCCCGGACCACGGTGACTCCGTGCATCGCCAGGACAGTTAAATCGCGTTGAGAATCCATAGATGAAAAAGATAGCGCTAATCATTGGCGAATCTGCTTAAATGCCCGACTTATCACCTGTGATTCACGCTAATCTTCTCCCCGAGATGACAAACACGGATAGAAATGAACAATTCACCGGCCTAATCCTGCTTTCAGGAGTAGATAAGCCCGGAATCACCGAAACCCTTTTTCAAACCCTCTCTCCATTTGCTGTGAATATTTTGGATATTCAACAGGTAGTAATTCGAGGTCGAGTCATCTTGACCTGTCTGATTTCGTGCGCGCCCGCCCACGCCGATGCGATTGAGGCGGATTTGGAAGAATGCGCGACATCACTTGGTGTTGATATCGCCTCTGTTTTTGAAAATAGCGCTGCAACAGATATCGCCGTTAAGAAGTCCTTGCTCCACGTCGTAGTTCTGGCTCAGGAGTTAAAGCCAACAGCAATAAGCGCAGTCGCCAGTGTTATCGCTGACAATGGCGGAAACATCGAGCGAATTCATCGCACTGCCAGCTACCCAGTAACCGCGATTGAGTTCACTGTCTCCGGCGCAGAACAAGCAATTTTACGTACCGAACTCGCTCGCGTAGGAAATGAGAACTCCATTGATATCGCCATCTCCCCTGGCGGTTTAATGCGTTGGGCAAAAAAGTTGGTTGTGATGGATGTTGATTCCACTCTCATACAGCAAGAAGTAATCGAACTGCTGGGGGCGAAAGCGGGTAAAGGCGCAGAAATAACAGCAATTACCGAATCAGCAATGCGCGGGGAACTGGATTTTGCAGAAAGTCTGCGGGCTCGTGTTGGACTACTCGCTGGACTCCCAGAGTCTGTTCTAACTGAAGTTCAAAATGAAATTACCCTGACTCCTGGTGCACGCACTCTAATACGTACTCTTCACAAACTTGGCCATCATGTTGCACTGGTATCCGGAGGCTTTGAGCCAGTGATTGCTCCTTTAATGAAGGATCTTGGAATCGCTCATATGCGAGCGAATAATCTCGAAATTGTTTCTGGAAAGCTCACCGGAAATCTAAAGGGTCCGATAATTGATCGTGCTGGTAAAGCCGAAGCGTTACGTGATTTGGCAGCGTTGCATTCCATCGCATTGGAACAAACGATTGCGATCGGTGATGGAGCAAATGATTTGGACATGATCGCACTGGCTGGAATGGGAATCGCATTCAATGCCAAACCCGCAGTTAAGGCAGCTGCCGACAGTTCGGTTTCAGCCCCGTACTTAGATTCAGTGCTTTACTTGCTTGGAATCTCTCGCGAAGAAGTGGAAGAGTCAGAGGCTCTATAAACGACAAGCGTGAATATCGGTTACTAAAATTCCCCGCGCACCGATAGCCCAAAGTTCATCCATTAATCGATTGGTATCTTTTCGCAACACCATCGCTCGAACGGCTACCCAATCCTCGTTTTGCAATGGCGAAATCGTCGGTGACTCTAAGCCGGGCGTGATCGCACAAGCTTGATTGACGCTTATCTTTGGAATGTCATAGTCAAGTAACACATACTGTCTTGCCGTGACTACACCTTGTAAGCGGCGCAAAACTATCTCTAACTCAATTGGTAAATTATCGGACTCTCGTGAGATAAGAATTGCCTCACTGTGCAATATCGCATCACCAAAAATAGCAAGACCTGCTTGTCGCAAGGTATTTCCGGTGCTGACCACGTCAGCTATGACATCGGCTACACCTAACCGGACGCTACTTTCGACCGCTCCATCGAGCCTTACAACGGTTGATGAAATCCCCAACTTCTTCAAATAGCCATCGACTAAGCCTGGGTAAGCGGTCGCAATTCTCTTACCTTTTAAATCTTCTAATTTCCAAGCCTTCGCTGCAGGAGCGGCGAATCGAAATGTTGATCCACCAAAATCGAGTGACAGAATTTCTTTAGCGTTCGCGCCCGAATCGATGAGCAAATCTCTACCAGTTATGCCCGCTTCGAGCTCACCAGTTCCTACGTAAAGAGCAATGTCGCGTGGGCGCAAATAATAAAACTCAACACCATTTTCTTGATCAGTCAAAACTAAATCCCGAGAATCAACCCGCTGCTTATAGCCAGCCTCTTTCAGAATTTCTATTGAAGCATCTGCGAGTGAACCTTTATTGGGGACTGCAATCTTTAACACGTTAACTCGATTCTATAGGTAGCGATAAATGTCGTTAGGGTTTAACCCGCGAGCGAGCATGAGTACTTGTAGGTGATAGATCAGTTGGCTAATTTCCTCGGCCAGAGCGCCATCGCTTTCGTGTTCTGCAGCTAGCCAGACTTCACCGGCCTCTTCCAGAATCTTCTTCCCAATCGCATGAACGCCTGCACTAACTTCAGCGACAGTGCCTGATGCTGGATCCCCCGTGGCAACTTTCTGTGAGAGTTCATCCCAGAGCTGATCAAAAGATTTCATGCCTTAACTTTACTAGAGATCACCTGCACGATGTCGAAGCATTTTCACCATCTCAGCCGGATCTGGCGAATTAAAGACTGCGGATCCCGCGACAAAAGTGTCAGCCCCTGCCTCGCGCGCAATAGCGATGGTTTCCATAGATACACCACCGTCAACTTGTATCCAAATAGGTCTGTCACCAATCAGTTTCTTGGATCTGCGGACCTTATCCATCATATCCGCCATAAATTTCTGTCCGCCAAATCCTGGCTCGACCGTCATTACCAATAACATATCAATTTCACCTAAGAAATCCGAATAAGGTTCGATTTCAGTGCCTGGCTTTAACGCCATACCAGCTCGCGCTCCGAGTTTACGTAAACTTTTGAAAGTTTGTATTGGGGTTCTTGATGCTTCGATATGAATTGTGACGCTGCCAGCGCCAGCACTGGCGTAGTCAAGGGCGATTCGATCTACATCGTTAATCATCAGATGCGCATCAACTGGAATCGGGCATTGCGCGATAATTTTCTCAGCCTCGTCAAAGTTCCAAGTCAGGTTTGGAACAAAGTGATTATCCATAATATCTAAATGGACCAGATCTGAATCTTCGGCGATCTTCGCTATTTCAGCGTTGAGATTTGCGTGATCAGCGTTGAGAATGCTGGGTGTTATGCGAAGGTCGTTAAACACTTTACTATTCTATTTCTCATTGGCTAATTTCTTACGAAAGACTGCAAGAAACATGGCATCAGTTTCGTGGCGGTGGGTCCACAATGAAAGCGATTTATCACGCATTGCTGAGTTCAATTCAGGCGGCAGATAGGGTTGCAGATCGACTAACTCCATCTCCGGATGCATCCGCAAAATATCACTGACTGCAATACTGGTCTCGGCTAGATGCGGAGAACACGTGGCATAACCAAAGTAGCCACCATCTTCCAAGACTGAGATCGCGGCATCAGATAGTTCGCGCTGTAACTGGGTTAACTCACGCAGGTCAGCAACAGTGCGACGCCATCGAACTTCTGGCCTACGTCGCAGCGCACCAAGTCCGGTGCAAGGAACATCGGCCAAGATCGCACCGAACTTCTCTCCCAACTTTGCTATTTCACGTCCATCACCCACCAAAAGTCGAGCACCGCCAATAACTTGCTCGACCAATTTTGCGCGGGGAGCAGAAATTTCGTTGGCTGTAAATTTCTTTCCACTTTCTTTCGCTAGCGAGGAAAGAAGTGCGGCCTTACCACCAGGACCTGCGCAAAGATCTAGCCAGTTATCCTTTTTGGAAACAATTTTCGCAAATATTTGTGTAACGAGTTGGGAGCCTTCATCTTGAACGCCTGCTCTGCGATGGCGTACCGCTTCCAAAGTTGCGGGAGCGCCATCAAATTTGAATCCATAGTCTGAATACTTTGTGGGTTGCGCGCCAAGGGTGATCAACTCTTCAGCACTTGACCTACCTGGCCACCAGACAATAGTTGGAGTTGCTGCCAAATTATTGGCAGAAAGAAGTGATTCAACTTCTGCAAAGTCGCGCAATAGATCGTAGTAAGCCGAAACTATCCATTCTGGATGTGAATAGATTACGGATAAGCGATCAATCGGATCAGAGATCAATTGCGCCGGCTCCAGCCACTGATCCAAACTCTTCGCGCTCATTTTACGAAGTAAGGCATTTACAAATGAGGCTTTTGACTCCCCCAAAACTTTGCGAGCTAGTTCCACCGTTGCTGAAACAGCTGCATGACTTGGAACTCTCATTTCAAATAGCTGATGTGCGCCAAGTCGTACAACGTCGATGATCCCTGAATCAACCTCGTTCCAAGGGCGATCAGAGACTTGGGCGGCAATGTAATCATGGCGACCCTGCATTCTCAGCGTTCCGTAAAGAAGTTCTGTCGCAAACCCTTTATCGCGTTGTTCGAAATTGGATGCGCTTAAAGCCTGTGGCAGCAGTAAGTTTGAGTATCCATCAGAGCGATTAACTTCTCGCAAAATGTCATAGACAAGCAACCGCACCGCATCGGGTTTAGGTGATTTAAAGGTGTTTCTTCTGGCTTCGACCATAATTACTGCAACATATCGGTTGCACTAAGACGAGCGCCATTTGCCCAGGATGTCGCCATCATTTGCGATTTTCCTGATGGCGTTACATCCACAAGTTCTAGCGCAGTTGTGGCTGTCCCGATGTAGATCGATTTTTCTATAACTTTTAGCACACCGGCAGGTAAAGATTGATCGGAGGCTCGTACACTATTGATCTTGAGTACTTGTCCCCGGAAATTCGACCAGGCACCGGGATCAGGGCTGAAGGCGTTTATCTTGCGCAAGATCAGATCGGCATCGGCATTCCAATTGATTTGACCTTCCTCTTTGCTCAATTTATATGCTCTAGTCGCACCAACATCACTTTGCGTAGTTGGTTTCACTCCTCTTTCAATAAGTTCAAGGGTCCTCAATACTGGATCAACACCAAGAATTGCCAGTGACTGAAAGAGTTGCTCAGAAGTTGCAGTAACTGAGAGCGGGATTTGTGCAGAAAGATAAATAGGTCCAGTATCCATTCCGGCATCTAATTGAAATACGGTAACTCCAGTGACACCATCACCCGCCTCCACTGCACGCTGCACCGGTGCTGCACCGCGCCAACGAGGCAAGAGCGAGAAATGCAGATTAATAAATCCGTGTTTAGGCTTTTCCAGAATTTGTGGAGGAAGCAATACTCCATAGCCAATAGTTATGACTAGATCTAGATCTTGGATCAATTCCTCAAGGAGTTGACTGGAATCAGGTTTATATAACTTCACATTATGGGTATCTGCCCAGTTAGCAACTGGGGTTGATTGCAGAGATCTACCTCGTCCCGCAAGTGCATCAGGCCTTGTTATAACGCAAACCAATTCGTGATTAGATGCCAACAGCGCGTCCAGCGTTGGAATTGCTACCTCTGGAGTGGCAGCAACAGCAATACGCACTAAAGACCTCTACCAAAAATGTCGTGCGGAGAAACCTTAATGGTGGGCGATTGGCCGATTCCCTGTGCGGCGTTGAACCATTCTGATTCTCTAATCTCTTTCATCGCCAGCTTGCGATCTTCTTTTTTAAGACGATCGATAAAGACTATTCCATCCAAATGATCGGTCTCGTGCTGTAAACATCGAGCCAAGAGTTCAGTACCTTCTACCGTAATTGGCTCACCGTACATATTGAAGCCTTTTGCTACCGCACGAAAGGCTCGTGGCGTTTCGTAGCTAAGTGCAGGAAAAGATAAGCAACCTTCTTCGCCTTCTTGCATCTCAAGACTTAGATCAAGCGTTGGATTTATAAGATGACCTAAAGCCTCATCAACATCCCAGACAAAAACCCTGAGTCCAACTCCAATTTGTGGGGCTGCGAGACCGGCACCCGGTGCCTCCAGCATGGTCTCCGTTAAATCTGCGACTAGGGTGCGCAACTCTTTATCGAAATCAACAACTTCTAGCGCAGGGGTGGTCAATACCGGATCGCCGAAGAAACGGATCGGTTGTATTGACATGTAGCAAGTCTAGCGCAGGAGTGAAAAAATTATGTAAGCGAGTAGGGATCTACTCGCAGCGAAATACTCTTCTTTTTCGTAACCGCGCGATGGCGAATGTAATCTCCCACAAACTTGAGTAGCTGGTCACTTTCGGCTAAATCCGCAGTTAACAAAATCCTTGAAATATTTCCACTTCTCTGCGCAGGTCCTAAAACTCTCGTGCTATCTGGTAATCGTTTATCCAACAGCGCTTTCTTCAAGCCGGAGACGATGGAAGTTGCCTCCGCATTTTCTACCTCCATCGCTATAGCTCTGGAATATGGGGGGAAATTCAACTCGCTACGATCAGAGAGTTCACGTGCCGCGATTACTTTTGGATTCCATTGCGCTATCGCAGAAGTAATTGGATTCGAGGAATTTACAACTGTTAGCACTTCACCTTTCTTACTAACGGAGGCTGCTGCGATAAAGAAAGTTTCACGTGCGCGTTCCTGTGCTCGCAAATCAGAGTATGAGAAGAACGAATCGCCTTCTAACAAGACGACCGCAGAGTATCCCCCATCTACTCGCGGCTGCATTCCCGCGGTTGCAATTACCAAAGCGGGTGAATTAGGTAGATCAAAAATTTGTGAATCAGCAGTTGAGTAAAAGGTTGGAATATTTGGGAAAGCGCGACCTATCTCTTCAGTGTGACGTTCACCGCCCCGGCCCAACATCATCAAGGAATCGCTCTTGCACCATCGGCACATAAGAGCAGGCTGCGACTTTCCACAAAGTACACACTCCGCCGCCGTGTTCGGTTTACGACGAGATATTTTTCCACCACATTCGCAGGTTGCGATATTTTTACATTTTTTACACATCAGGGAGCTGGCATAACCTTTACGGGGAATTAGAAAAAGAACCGGACCAGTCTTTAGCGCCTTGCGAATTGGTGAAAATATTCGATTGGGTAGAAGTTCTCCGTTCTGCGATTCAAAGTTACTCACCTGCAGTCGATTACTCTTATCTAGCATCTTGACTTCATTTTTTTCAGTTAGCAGCCCAATCTCAAGCGCTGGGCAATACCCGACAAAATAAAGATCGCATCCACCCTGCTCTGATCGCAACAGAGCTAGATCTCTGGTGTTCCATCCTGGCGTCCTGGGTTCGTAATGTGACTCCGCACCCTCGCGAAATATTACGATCGTCTTGAGGTCAGGAGGGTAAGCAAAGATCGCACTTCTGGTTCCGATAGTTATTAAATGGGGTTCGCTAATCGATCGTAAATAGTTTTGATATCTAACGCTGCGGCTGAGCGCTCCTGATAAGACGCAGGCCTTATCGCCTAATTCTTCGGCAAGCAGTTGTAACTCTCGCTCTTCAGGAGTGATAATAAGAATTGATCCTGTTTTTACCTTCAATAGAGCAAACTCTGCCAGCTTTGAAATTGCATCCTCGTGCGGTTGAAGGTGGATATAAGTTTTTGTACCTCTCAAAACGTCAGTGTTTACTGAACCTACCTTGCTCTCGTAATGCAACTTATCGACACCAGCAACCCTGGGCGGTACAGCACTTCTCAAAAAGTCATATGGGTGCGCTAACCATCGCGCGCAACCTTTAACGACTAAGTCAATTAACCCTTCCGGTGCAACAACTGTCGGTGCAAGAACCTTCGAAATAAATTTAAGGCCAGACTCGGATCCCTCGCTGGTTCGTTCGATGACGAGTGCTTCACACTCGCGACCAGCAAAATCAACGCTAATGCGCACACCAACACGCACCTGCGCGTCGAACCGGGCAGGAATCAAGTAATCGAAGAAACCATCTAGATGCGGTACGCCGTTATCTACCCACACTTTTGCTATTGGCGCAGATTCAGCCGCGATCTTCTCAACACGTTTTGCCGTTTCGGTCTTGAGGCGAAGCGGCCGCGCAGTCGACACGACTGAACCTAAGTGTTAATTAACTGCTGCGCGAAGTTGATCGACTCGCGAAGTTGTTTCCCAGGTGAAATTAGGAAGTTCGCGACCGAAGTGGCCGTAAGCAGCTGTCTGCGAGTAGATCGGGCGAAGAAGATTCAAATCACGAATGATGGCTGCTGGGCGCAGATCAAATACGTTAGTGACGGCATCTTGAATCTTCTGGACCGGAACAGTCTCGGTTCCAAAAGTTTCTACGAAAACACCAACTGGTTGGGCCTTGCCA
>JBIIPL010000144.1:0-2714 GCA_044342645.1 Candidatus Planktophila sp.
GAAAGAAATTTCTGATTCACTTCCCGCTACTTATCGCGCAACAATTGGCATGCCCGGAATGATTCGCCACGGTGTGGTTATTTCAACTCCGCATTACATGACTAATCGCGGACCGCGCACACGTATAGATCCAGAACTCCAAGAACAATGGAGTGGTTTTGATATGCAAAGCGCGCTGACGAAGCGGTTAGAGATGCCTACACGCGTATTAAATGATGCTGAAGTTCATGGCGCAGGAATTATTTCTGGATCCGGCTATGAAGTAGTAATAACTCTTGGTACTGGCCTTGGCTTTGCAATTTTTTATGGTGGATCGCTCTCACCGCATATTGAATTTTCACACGCGCCAGTTCGCCGCGCTACTACTTATGACACTTGGATCGGCGAGCACGAACGTCGTCGTCTCGGAAATGCTTTCTGGTCTCGCCGAATTCGGGCAATGGTTGATGAGCTTCGTCCAGTATTTATGTGGGATCGCCTTTATATCGGTGGTGGAAATGCACGCTGTATTCGCCAAGCTGATTTAGATCGCATGGGTGATGAAATTGTCATTGTTCCGAATGCTGCTGGAGTTTCAGGCGGAGTCCGCGCCTGGGCTTTAGAGCAATATAGGTAACTATTTAACCTTTAATTTAAATTTACCCGCTGCGATCCCCGCAAATTCTGCTGCTCCGGTTGCTCCAGCTTCTGTTGCATCTGAAACTCGGTACTTACCAAACTGTTTTTCTTTCGCAAAAGCAATAATCGGATTCTTAATCCATCCACCAGCAATAACCACGTTCTGCGCTTTCCCGGTGAATTTCTCAATTAGTGAAATCATCTCGGCTGAGTCTTCAACTAGGTGTTCAACTGTTGCGCGAAAGAGCGCGGCGGGGGAAACGGCGTCATCTAAATTTGTTACTGAAAGCCCGTGATAATCATTTACTACTCGCATTGCACTTGCGGTGGGATCTATGGAAAGTGCTGCGGTTCCGAGTGCAACTTTGGCATCAAGTGAAGTTACGCCAAGTAAAGAACAAGCGCGCTCCAAAGTCAGCCCTGTTGGAAGAGCACCAAGTAAGGTGTAATGATCTGCAATTACCGAACAACTTAGCCCAACATTTGCAGCAGCTAATTCGGCAATAGCATCTCGCTTTAAAGGGGTTTTAAAGGTGCGCAACAGCGCTTCAGCAGTTCCCATTGAATCAAAGAGTGAGCCTTCATTAATCGCATCAGAGTAATAAGCAGCAGTGAAATGATCATGTCCGGCTATCGTAATAATCGCACCACGCAAATTCTCAGGCGCTTGGTCATTTACAATTCCGATTGGTTCGCCAGCAACTACTAATCTTGCTAAGAAATCTTTTCCTCCACCAACCAAGTGAATCGCTTCTTCCCAAGGTTTGCGCGCTTCAACATCGAAGAAACCTGTTCGGCTAACTAGTGAGAGTTCATTAACAGGTTCTGCGCCAAGACAGTAAGCCACCCATTCAGGTGCGGATAGAAAGTGTTTGGCTTTCTTTGATTCCGGATAATTTTGATTTAACCAGAGCGTTTTGGAAATTGTCACAATTTCATTTAATAACGCACCAGCACGCGCACGAAACTCAAAGTCACCTAGCTCTTGAATAATTGGTTCTGTGAGGCCGCGAGGATCGTGCCAAGCCAATCCAGGAGAAAGTGGAGTTCCTGCTGCATCCATCAGAACGCCTGTTTCGCTAAATCCAGTGAAACCGATCGCTATAACTTTTCCGCCGGCTAATTCGGCGGCCTTTGACGCAACCGCTATTACCGTTTTAGCCAACAGCAACATATCTATTTCGCTGAAATTCTTTTCATGCTTCCAAGGCGTAGGTTCTGCGTATTCAGATAAAACTTTCAAATCTAAATCGGTTGCAACTGCTTTAAGGCGTGAGGTGCCAATATCGACGCCAATCAAAATTTCTTGCATCATTTATTCGGCGACTCGCGCCAAATCTGCAAGAGGTGGACGGCAGATGATGGCATTTGCTCCAGATAGCGCGTAAGCACCTGCGGAGAATGGAATTACAACAGCATCACCTTTTGTGATCGTCATCGTTGGCGCATTAGCGAAAGAGATTTCACCATTTCCGTCTAGGACTAAAACAATGGCAAAGCCAGCAGGCAGTTCACCGCTTCCTGGCGCTAAATGAGCTCGGAAATAACCATCAGATTTCAGAGGCAGAACAGTTCGCAAATTTCCACCAGCGAAGGCGTTATGGGTGATTAGAGATTCGAACTCTGCATCCGTTAGCGGATCAAGTTTTAGAGCATCAGTGACGGTTTCAAAACCGAGACCAAGATGTCCATCTTTAATTCCATCTACGGCGAAACCTTCCCATTCTAAAAGTGCAGATAGATCAGTTGGTTCCTGTAGTTCAAGAACAAAGATGCCTGCATCAATTGCGTGTGCAACACCCGCCGGGACAAGGACAGCATCGCCGACCTTTACCTCGGTACGGCGCAAAGATGCAAGAAGTGCTGCAGAATCCTGTGCCCGAACTAATTTAAGAAGATCCTCTTTATTCTGTTTAGCCGCAAACCCTAAACCGACACCAGATCCAACAGGTGCTTCTAAAATTATCCAGGCTTCAGTTTTCCCGTGATCCAAACCCAAATGTGTTTTCGCAAATGCTTTATTTGGATGGTAATGAACTGGAAGTCTCTGATCAGGATCTAATAACTTAACTAATATCTCAGTTGATAAACCAAAA
>JBIIPL010000057.1:0-8021 GCA_044342645.1 Candidatus Planktophila sp.
ATGACTTTGCACTTATCGCAAATCTTCTTAACGCTTGGATTAACCTTCATGTTCTTGCTCCAGTCTTTCGTTACTTGTAACGGTAAATAATTCGACCTCGAGTGAGGTCATAGGGACTTAGTTCTACAATCACACGATCACCAGGAAGGATGCGAATGTAGTTCTTTCGCATCTTGCCGCTGATGTGCGCAAGAATTTTGTGCCCATTAGTTAGTTCAACGCGAAACATTGCGTTAGGTAAAGCTTCTGCAACGGAACCTTCGATCTCGATGGCACCATCTTTGCTAGCCACTAATACCCACTTCTGTTTCAAATTGAACCCACACCCGTTTGCGAGCGCGGTTGCACCCACCAAAAACCCTCAGGATTTTCGCTAGGCGCGAAGGTGCAGTCTAAAGCCACCCCCCTTATAAAGGGAAATTGGCCAAACTCCCCCTATTGGACCCCCTAGACACACCCAATCTTTTAGCCAGAAGGGCCCTTTTCGCCTACCTGCTGGATGCTCCAAAGAGCGAAGTCGCCAGCAATACCGAAAGCGCGATAAAGACTCCTCCAGCTCCGGCCGATGCCGCTATCGCACCTGCTCCGACTGGAACCATAAATTGTCCGAATCGATTTCCCATCAATCGTGCAGAAACAGCAAGAGCTCGTTCGTTGGCAACTGTCTTCTGTGAAACCAGAGACATTGTTAATGGCTGACCGATTCCCAGCGAGAATCCAGCGATAAAGACAATTGCTCCTAAAGTCAATGGCGTCTTTGCAAAAGCCATCGCCCCACAAGCAATAACCGAAACGCTAGTACTGACCATCAATAATTGATATGTAGAAAAGCGATTGCTCAGCCTTCCTAAAAAGAATCGCGAAATCATCGTCGTGCCAGCGCGGATGGCCAAGATGATTCCAATTGCATATGGTGAAAAGTTATTTTCGGTTCCGAAGAGTGGCAAGAAAACAACTAAAACGTCAGCCACGGATGAGATGGCAAGTGAAACATAAATTGCGGCAAATATTCCTGGCTTTTTCATAAGAGATAGCGCAGCTGAATATGTACCCTGGTCGGAATATCCTTGCACGCTTGGCTTTTCGTTTCGCCACTTAATTACCGGAAGTAGGGCGATGACACAAAGAACTGTTCCTAAGAGAAATGCATTTGACGTTGATTTAGGAAGAGTCCCATCGGATCCTGCGACTAAGGCAGCAACGAGTGGACCAATTAAATGACCAACTGATGCGCTGAAGGTGTAATAACCAAAATATTTATCATATTTTTCGCGAGGTGCGCGAAGTGCAACCATCGACTGCCCGCCGACCATACAAGCTAAGTGGGATATTCCAGCAAGTGCCGTTGCAATCGCAAGAGTAAAAATTGAATTTGCAAAAATCAGTGCTACACCTGTCAGCGCCATTGATGCCGTACCCGCAATAATGAATTTACCTTCACCAATTTTTCCAACCCAAGATCCAAATTGCAGAGCTAGCAAGACTGGAAAGAGCGCGTATAGCGCCGCGACTACTCCAATTTGAAGTGTGTTGGCATCGAGTTCAATTGCCCGATAAGTAATCATCGGACGCAGAACATAAATTGTTGCTTGCGTCAGGGTAGAACTCAACAGCAGCGGGCGCGCCCACGGCAAGAGTTTTTCAGATGACATTTACTTCTTTAGAGCAAGCTTCTTTTTAAAGTTCCAAAGTAAAGGACCGATTATCACCATAAAAAGAACTAGGTAGAGAATCTTGGAAATTGAAGTTGCCCAGAGTGCGCTAACTTCTCCGCCGCCGATCTGAATAGAGCGACGCATCTGTAATTCAGCCATAGGTCCGAGAATCAAGCCAATGATCAACGGAGTAATTGGAACACCGAAACGGCGGAAGGCAAACCCAATTACGCCAACTGCCAATGCCAACCAGAGATCAAATGTTGCATTGTTTGAAACGTAAGCACCCATCAGCGCAAAGGCGGTTATTCCAGAGAAAAGGTATGGGCGGGGAATGTAAAGCAACTTCACCCAAACTCGAACCAAAGGCAGGTTAAGAAGAAGTAAGAGAGTATTTCCAACGAAGAGAGAGGCGATCAAAGTCCAAACAATATCTGGGTTAGTTACAAAGAGAAGTGGCCCGGTTTGAATGTTGTAACTTTGGAAAGCAACAAGAACAACAGCTGCAGTGGCCGATGTTGGAAGACCTAGCGCTAATAGCGGAACAAGTGCACCAGCCGCATTTGCATTGTTTGCAGCCTCCGGCCCAGCCACACCTTCAATCGCACCTTTACCGAATTCATCTTTGTTTTTCGATAATGATTTTTCTGTTGCGTAACTTAAAAATGTTGGTACTTCAGAGCCGCCTGCTGGAATAACTCCTAGCGGAAAACCAATTGCTGTTCCGCGAAGCCAAGGCTTCCATGATCGCTTCAAATCTTGGCGGGTCATGATGGCCTTACCCTTCATCGGGATAACTGACCAACCAGTGGCCTTCGCACGACCGGCGATATATAAAGCTTCGCCAAGTGCAAAAAGCGCAACAATAACTGTCACGGTTTCCATTCCATCGATTGCTTGCAATTGACCAAAAGTAAGGCGCACCGCACCTGATTGCAGATCTGCGCCAATTAATCCAATTGTTAAGCCAACTCCAAGGGATGCCATACCTCGCAACATTGAATTGCCTAACAAAGTTCCAACTGTCGTGAAAGCAATGAGCATCAGCGCGAAATAATCTGCAGCGGTTACTCTGATCGCCCATTCCGCCAGCGATGGAGCAGTAAATGCCAAAATTCCGGTTGCAATTGTTCCGGCAACGAATGATCCAATTGCTGCAGTTGCAAGTGCTGCGCCTGCACGGCCACGTTTGGCCATTTGATGGCCTTCGAGTGCGGTAATCACCGATCCGGACTCACCGGGGGTATTTAATAAAATTGAAGTTGTAGATCCCCCGTACATCGCACCGTAGTAAATAGCGGCAAACATAATGAGCGCAGATGCAGGGCTAACGGTGTAAGTAATTGGAAGCAAGAGCGCGATTGCAAGTGCAGGCCCAATTCCAGGTAATACACCGACCAGCGTTCCGAGAACTGTTCCGAGTAAACCAAAAAGTAAGTTATTTAAAGTAAGGGCTCCAGCGAAGCCATCCATTAATGCGTTAAAGCTGTTCATGCGAGCACCTTAAGAATTCCTGCTGGAAGATTAACGCCTAGCCCTCTAGAAAATGCAAAATAAACAATTACAGAAAAAATAATTGAGATTGCCAAGTTCTTCTTTAACTTGGTAGCACCGTATGCGTAGGAAACTCCAAAAAATGCAACAGTGGTTGCGATTATGAATCCTGCTCGCTCGATGAGAATTGGATAAGTTGCCATAGAGCCTGCAACAATGGCGAGTGATTTGTAATCTGTCTTGTCGATAACTTCACCGAATTCAGTTCCTTCGGGTACGCCAAGATTTCCTCTAAGAATCTGTATAACTAGGCCAATTGAAATTGCAATAACAAATCCACCGACTAGATAAGGAAATACCTGAGGCCCAATAGTGTCTTGTCCGACAGGTATTTCCATTCTTGATGTATCAAAAAGAACAATAAGACCAAGAATTAGGAGAGAGCCTGCGAAAGCAAGCTCTCCCCCAATCTTCTTAGATTTCAAGTGATTTATGCCAAACCAAGTGCAATTAGCGTGGCTGTAATGTCTTTCTTTTGTGCAGCAAGGAATGTTTCCCATGTCTTACCTGAATCGGTTTGGTTTACCCAATCCTTTGCAACCAAAGTTGCCTTCCAGGTATCACCAGCACGTGTTACGGCAACAACTTTCTGCCAATTAAGGTATTCAGCAGCAGTCAGAGTTGATGGAGCCATAACTCCGCGCCAATTACCCATTGAGAAGTTGATACCTTGGTCGATAAGAGTTGCACCCTTGATTGACTTCAAGCGCTTAGGTGAAGAAAGTGCAAGAACGCGCAACTTTCCAGCCTTTACATATGAAGTGAATTCAGAAGTTCCTGAAACACCAGCAACTGCTTGGTTGCCAAGTACAGAAGTAACTACTTCTCCGCCACCTGAATATGGAATGTAGTTCATGTCGCTAGCCTTTAGGCCAACTTTTTCAAGGAGCAAGCCCATGAATACGTGATCAAGTGTTGCCTTTGATCCACCAGCGATTGGGAGCTTTGGGTTTAACTTAATGTCATCGAGAAGTTGGTTGATCGTCTTGTACTTTGAATTTGTAGGAACAACAATCGCTTCCCATTCACGCATCAGGCCAGAAACTCCCTTTGCGCTGTCATGCTGTAGCTTCGACTTATTGGCAGCAACGCCCGCAAGCATTGCAAAACCTGTGATGAAGGCGACATCTTTACTCTTTTGATCTAGGAAATATCCAAGACCAACGACTCCGGATCCACCTGACTTATATGAAACTGTGTAATCAGAAAGCATTCCTTCTGCCTTCATTGCTTCAGCAAATGCGATCGCAGTGGTGCCGTAACCGCCACCAACGCCAGAAGATGAAACCCACTCAAGCTTTGTTAGTGGAGTTACATCTTTATACCACCACTTCAATTTACCTTTGAGTGAACCAGTGGTTACTACTAAACATGTTAGGTCAGAGCCTTCAACTCCACGACCTTTGGCAATACGTCCTGCAGTTACGCAGTCATCGCCAGCATTTGCAATGCCTGGAGCTTTCACAGCAGCGTTTGCAGTTGGTGCAACAGTTACAACCATTGCTAGAGCCAGAGTTGCAACAAGTGCACTGGCAAGTTTCTTTCTCAACATTAAGACTCTCCTTTAAAGGTCTGCCCACGAGGGGTGGGATTTGAGGAAAGGCTAATCCAGCCTGACAGGCAAATGAAGCCATTTTGATAACAATTTGGAACTAATTTGTGAGGTACAGCACCGTATGCGCCTAGATAAGAGTTGAGATTTCTACACCCAGTTCAGCCAATTTTTCCTTGCCACCATCAGGTGCGGTCAATACATATGGCTTTCCATCTGGCAATAAGGCAAACGAGTGTTCAAAGTGTGCGCCTCGTGATTTATCTTGTGAAATAACGGTCCAGTCATCTTCCAGAACTTTTGTCTTATGAGTGCCACGAGTGATCATTGGCTCAATAGCAAGTGCCATTCCGACAATCAACTCTGGGCCATTTCCACGTTTTCCAAAATTGAGCACGTGTGGTTCTTGATGCATCTCACTACCAATTCCGTGGCCGCCGTACTCTTGCAAGATCCCATATTTTCCTTGGGAATCGATGTAACTTTCAATTGCAAAACTAATATCAGTCAAGCGTGCACCAAGGTGTCCGGCAGCAATACCGCGCCACATTGATTCTTCACAAACATCCATCATCTTCTGATCTTGTGGATCAACCGTGCCAACTCCGATCGAGAATGCGGCATCACCGTGCCAACCATCAACTATCGCGCCGCAATCGATTGAAACTAAATCACCATCGTTAATCACTCGGTTACTTGGAATGCCGTGAACTACTTCTTCATTGACAGATACGCAGATAGTTGCGGGAAAGCCGTGATAATTAAGAAAATTTGGAGTTGCGCCAGCTCGCTTAATGCAGGCCGCGGCAATTGCATCAAGTGCGCTAGTTGTCATACCTGGTTTGATTGCGTTGCGAATTTGTTGATGAATATCGGCTACGACCAGACCGGCACGACGCATAACCTTAAGTTGTTCAAAGGTTTTTATCTGAATCGCCATGAGTTGATCCTAATTAGGCAAGGCGGCTAAGTGCGGTAATTGCTTGCTCAGTAATTTCAGCAACAGATCCAACTGCTGGAATAGTCAGCAAAATGCCTTCGCTGCGATAGAAAGAGATAATTGGCGCGGTCTGTTCTTCATAAACTTCTAGGCGACGTGCTATGACATCTTCCTTGTCATCTTCACGCTGATAAAGATCGGTGCCATTGCAAGAAGAACAGCTTTTAGCTCCAGCCTCCGATGGCGCACCACATGCTCGGCAAGTGCGACGGGAAGATAAACGCTTAATGATTTCATCAGAAGCAATTGAGAGTTCAAGTGCTGCTTGAAGAGGGGTTTTTCTTTCTGCTAAAAATGCACGCAATACTTCAGCCTGCACAACGTTGCGGGGATAACCGTCTAACAAGAATCCATTTGCAACATCATCGTGAGTTAAGCGATCTTTGACCATGTCATTCGTTACAGAATCAGGAACTAGTTCGCCGCGATCCATAAATGCTTTTGCTTGGTTACCTAGTTCGGTGCCAGCTTTTAAATTGGCGCGAAAGATATCGCCAGTTGAAATATGCGGAATTGAATAGTGCGCCGCTAGGAATTGAGCTTGTGTTCCTTTACCAGCACCTGGTGGTCCAACCAGGAGTAAACGCATTAGCGCAAGAACCCCTCATATGAACGTTGCTGCAACTGGCTTTCAATCTGCTTTGCAGTATCAAGACCAACGCCAACCACGATCAGGATCGCAGTTCCACCGAATGGGAAGTTTTGGGTTGCTCCAAAGACAATAAGTGCACCAATTGGAATAATCGCAACGAGTGCAAGATATATAGAACCTGGAGCGGTGATGCGCGATAGAACATATTGCAAGTACTCAGATGTCGGACGACCGGCGCGAATACCTGGAATAAATCCACCGTACTTCTTCATATTGTCAGCAACTTCATCTGGATTAAAGGTGATTGCTACATAGAAATAGGTAAAGAAGATAATTAAGGCCGAGTAAGCGGTTACGTAAATAATGTTGTCGCCATTTACAAGGTTGCGTGAGATCCAAATTGCCCAAGCCGCTTGGCTATTGGTGAAGTTAACGATTAAAGATGGAATATAAAGAAGTGAAGATGCGAAGATAACTGGGATAACGCCAGCTTGGTTTACTTTGATTGGAATATAGGTACTGGTTCCGCCGTAAGCCTGGAGTCCCACCATGCGCTTGGCGTACTGCACCGGAATTCTGCGCTGTGCTTGCTCAACGAATACAACTGCGGCAACTACGGCGACACCGACAGTTAGAACCACGATAAATGCGAAGAGGCCCTTTTGGACTTTGATGCTCCAGAGTTGGCCAGGGAAACTTGCTGCAATCGATGTGAAGATAAGAATCGACATACCGTTACCGATACCGCGATCAGTGATCAATTCACCAAGCCACATAATTACTGATGTTCCGGCGGTCATCACAACGATCATTGTGACGATACGCTGCCAAGAAGTGTCAGGGATAATTGCTTCGTTACAACCTGAAATCAAACGACCTGGTGTTCGTGCAACTGCAACTAGTCCAGTTGATTGCAAGATTGCTAAACCAATAGTTAGGTAACGAGTATATTGAGTTAACTTGGCAGTACCTGATTGTCCTTCAGCCTTAAGTGTTTCAAAGCGTGGAATAACAACGGTAAGAAGTTGAACAATGATCGAGCTGGTGATGTAAGGCATGATTCCTAGGGCAAAGACGGAGAGTTGAATTAACGCTCCACCTGAGAAAAGGTTAATCAAACCAAATAGTCCACCACTTTGTACCTGATTTAAGCAGCTCTGCACTGCGGTGTATGAAACACCTGGTGTTGGAACTACAGAACCGAAACGGAACAGAGCCATGATTGAGAGAGTGAAGAAGATCTTCTTGCGCAGATCAGGTGTCTTAAAAGCCATTGCAAATGCTGAAAGCATCAATCTTCTCCCTCTATCAAATCAACGTAAACTGAATAAAGTGTTTATTTAACTTATAGAACCTTTGTTGATCCACCAGCGGCAGCAATTTTTTCAACTGCTGAAGCTGAGAATGCGTGCGCTGTAATAGAAACCTTGACGGCGATATCGCCATTGCCAAGTACCTTTACAGGCAAGCTATCGCGTACTGCGCCCTTTGCGATCAAATCTGCAACGGTAACTTCTCCACCCTTAGGGAAGAGATCGTTAATTGTTGCAACGTTAACTGCTTGGTACTCAATACGTGCTGGGTTCTTAAAGCCACGAAGCTTAGGTAAACGCATAACCAACGGAAGCTGACCACCCTCAAAACCTGGGCGAACAGTGTTACGTGCAT
>JBIIPL010000145.1:0-2701 GCA_044342645.1 Candidatus Planktophila sp.
CGTCTTTGGCTTATGAATACCCGGAGTGTCTACGAGTACTGCTTGAAAAGTTGGTTGATTTACGATGCCGCGAATGGCATGACGGGTGGTATTTGGATGAGGCGATGTAATCGAAATCTTACTTCCAACCAAAGCATTGATGAGAGTAGATTTTCCAGTATTCGGGCGCCCGACAATTGCGACGAAGCCTGAACGGAATTCACTCATGCGCTTATTCTCTCACTTCGCGCACCCTTTACCTAAAGGGATGTGGTCAACTCGATCGCATCTGCAACGGATGTAACGATTTCCGCAGCGCGTTCGCCAATTAATCGGTGACATCCTTCAGAAGTCGGGGCGTTTATCGGACCTGGTATCGCCATTACCGGACGCATTAACTCCGCAGCATCTCGTGCAGTGCGCAGTGATCCAGAGCGAAAGGCTGCCTCAACGACCAAGGTTGCTTGTGATAACGCCGCGATAATGCGATTGCGCGTTAGAAAACGTGAAGGAATTGCATGCGCCCCTGGCAAAACTTCAGATACCAACGCACCATTTTCTACAATTTCAGCAAAGAGCCGGGCATTACCAGCCGGATAAGCAACGTCAACTCCGGCAGCGAGTACTGCGATCGTTCGCCCTTCCGCAATCAGCGCACCTTTATGGGCCGCCGAATCTATTCCGTATGCACCACCGCTTACGATGCTCCACTCGCGATCAACAAATCCTGCAGCAAAATCTCCTGCAATTCGAATTCCATATGGAGTTGGATTTCGTGTTCCAACTATCGCAAGTGATCTATCAGCCAGTGCAGATAAATCCCCTTTAACTACCAGACCAATTGGGAGCGCGTTCAAATCATTTAACGCCACAGGCCAGTCCGGTGAATGCGGAGTTAAGAAAATTGCACCCACTCTCTCAAGTAGTCCCTCCAGTTTCTCGGTATCAACTGATTTCACTCGCTCAATTAATTTACGGAATTTCACGGGGTCATAGATATCCTCAATTAGTCGTTCATAGACTTCAGCTGCACCAAGTTCTCTTACTTCATTACTCCAATAAATCTGGCCTCCCTCAATTACAGAAAAGAGAGCCAAACGTGCCTGTTTTTCAGAAGCCTTATTCATAGCGCGCAGATTAGATCTCATCGCAGATAGCGATGATGCTGATTACATTAGTTGTGGGTAATTTTTATAAAAGCGCTGCGATATTTGCAAATGAGCGACGGTGTTCTATGCACGGACCATGTGCCTGCAGAGATTCTGTGTGTACTTTGGTGATATAGCCCTTGTGTTTAGCAAAGCCATAGTCAGGAAATTGCGCATCTAATTCGCGCATAATTCGATCACGAGTTACTTTGGCAATAATCGATGCAGCGCTGATGCAAGTTACGACTTGGTCGCCTTTCCAGACTGCCACATTAGGAATTGCTAAGCCCTCAATTGCATACCCATCTGTGAGTACATAACCCGGTGCAATCGCCAAGCCTTGTACTGCTCGACGCATGCCATCAAGGTTTGCTGCGTGCACGCCTCGCTGATCTACTTCTGCGGCGGAAACTATGATCACGCTGACGGCAAGAGCTGCACCTGTGACAACATCAAAGAGTTTTTCTCGTTCAGCCTCTGATACATCTTTGGAATCTCTAACTTTTGAAAGCTCTGGTGCGAAAGGATCGGCTAATACAACTGATGCAATTACAAGTGGGCCAGCGCATGCGCCACGACCTGCTTCATCAACACCGGCTAGCGGAGTAATCCCTGCATCAATTAGTAGAGATTCAATAACCTTCATAGGCTAACTTTCGAGAATTTATTTCAGAGAAGAGAAAGAATCGACAAAGCCGAAGTTTTTAATAGGCCAGATGATTGCAGCAACTTTTCCAGTAATTTTGGAGGTCGGAACCATTCCATTATTGATATCGTCCTGATGGAATCGTGAATCAGCACTGGCACCGCGATGATCGCCCATAACCCAAACTTTTCCAGCAGGCACAGTTACGTTGAATTTAGTATCACTTGCAGTATTGCCTGCAAAAATGTACGGCTCATCGATTTCGACACCATTGATCTTCAACTTTTTACCTTTTGAGCAACATTCAACTTTATCGCCGGCGACGCCAATAACTCGCTTCACCAAATACTGCTTAGTTGGGTTTGGCAATACTCCAACCGCGACAAAGGCATCTTTAACCATAGCTAAATACTTGTTTTGGTCATCTAGATATGGCTCAGGCAACCAGTTGTCAGGATCGCGAAAGACGACAACATCGCCGCGCTTGATTGATTTACCGATGAATGGAACTTTATTTACTGCAACGCGATCGCTGATTTGAAGCGTGTTCTCCATAGATCCAGAAGGAATAAAGAAGAACTGAACTAGAAAAGTCTTTATGACAATAGAAACTGCGAGCGCAACTATTACAAGTATGGGAAACTCGCGTAATAGCGAGCCCTTACGTGGCATTGAAAGAATTTACTTAGTTAGCAGGCTTGTCTTCAGTTGCAACTTCTTCGGTTGCAACCTCTTCAACTGGCGCTTCTGCCACAACTTCAGCAACTGGAGCCTCTGCCACTACTTCAGCAACTGGAGCCTCTGCCACTACTTCTTCGATTACTTCAGCAACCGGAGTTGAAAGAATTCCATCGCCGTAACCTTCGATGCCATCACGCTTTTCGCGGATCTTGGCAGCCTTACCGCGAAGATCGCGGAGGTAGTAAAG
>JBIIPL010000146.1:0-2697 GCA_044342645.1 Candidatus Planktophila sp.
CTTTAAATTTAAAGTTTCGCAGAGATTTTTCTGCCAGAGTTGAACCGCGACAGGATCACTTATCGGCGTAAAGCCGTAATAGAGAAGTACTTTCTGCGGGTTCATAAGCGCATTCTATCCACTTACAATTCAGGTTAAAACTAGCGGGAAGCACCAGAGAGGCGACTGTGTAGTTATCTTTTCAGTCGCCGATGGGTGCTTTCCGCTAGTTTTCTTGAATTCCTTCAGGCGTATTGTGAACGTCGAGAATGTCGGCGTCCTTTACACCTCCGCCGAGTTTGCCCGTACGGTTCAGCGGACGCTTGGCATCTTCCTTATAAATCGCAGGAATTGAACCAAGTAAACCCTTTTGGAAATCCTCAAATGCCTGAAGTACTTCGGCCTTGGTATTCATAACAAATGGACCCATCCAAGCAACTGGTTCTTTAATTGGTTGGCCACCAAGAATGAATAGCTCAAGATTTGGAGAGCGACTTTCTTGTTGATTTGCAGCACGAATAACAATGCTGTCGCCATCACCGAAGACAGTTAGCTGACCCATTTGTACTGGACGCGCTTCATCGCCAGCAAAACCGTGGCCAGAGATTGTGTAGACAAGTGCGTTGTAATCCTTACGCCAAGGAAGGCGCAATTCTGCACCGGGTGCAACTGTTGCGTGAATCAATGTGATTGGTGTTTGAGTTGTTCCTGGTCCAATGTGTCCATCTAATTCGCCAGCGATTATGCGAATTAATGATCCGCCATCTGCGCTAGATAAAAGTGCAACATCATTTGCGCGCACATCTTGATATGCAGGTGGTGACCATTTCTTTGCAGCTGGAAGATTTACCCAAAGTTGAAATCCGTGAAATAAACCACCACTGACTACTAAATGCTCTGGTGGGGTTTCGATATGCAAAATTCCGCCGCCAGCAGTCATCCATTGCGTATCTCCGTTAGAGATTGTTCCGCCGCCGCCATTGCTATCTTTATGATCAAAGATTCCATCAATAATGTAAGTAACTGTTTCAAATCCGCGATGTGGATGCCAAGCTGTTCCTTTTGGTTCACCTGGTGCGTATTCAACTTCGCCCATTTGATCCAAGTGAATAAATGGATCGAGTTGTGCTAAATCAACACCGGCAAATGCGCGACGAACCGGAAAGCCTTCACCTTCGTAACCTTGCGGAGCAGTTGTAATGCTCTGTACGCGACGTGCGCGAGAATTCGGCGCATCGCTAACGCGAGGAAGTACGGTGATATCACTTACGGTGACTGCAGGCATATTTACTCCTATTTCGTATGCGCAACTTTAATTGAACTTTCAACTACTTGCAACTTAAAACGTTGCCTCCTAAATACCTAGTTAAGGCATACTGAGTTGGTGATCTGGTGGCCAACGGAAATACCTACTCTGCAATACGGCAGATACACCTTGCGGCCAACTGTTGATTCAGATGTTCCTGCCATTTATGAGGCTTGCCAAGACCCGCTAATACCAAGATTTACAACCGTTCCGGTCAACTACACAATGTCTCACGCCCTCGATTATTTTCAACGGATTCCCGCATCGATTGAGTTACAGCGCGAAATACCTTTTGTAATTGAATTTGGCGTAGGAGATGAGAAAGAGTTCGCTGGTGTTATTTCACTTCACACCATAAGCATCGATAATCATCGTGCTGAAATTGGCTACTGGATGCGCGAGCAGATGCGTGGGCAAGGCATCGCCACAATGGCGACAAAGATTCTGACTGGATATGGCTTCGATACTTTAGGTTTTAAGCGCATCGAAGCTGCGGTTGATTTAGAGAACACAGATTCTCAGAAACTTTTGGTTTCTGCTGGCTACGAGCGTGAGGGAGTTCTGCGGCAAAGAGTCACGCGAGCTAATGGAAACCAGATAGATATGGTGATCTTTGCAGCGCTAAATCAAAGTTGGGTGAGGCTAAACTGAGTCTATGGAATCACTTGCTTTGTTGGTAGTTATGTTAATGAGCTTGGTGCTATTTACTGGGCCACTTTCATTACTTCTAACAAGCAAAATCTTTTGGGAATTCACTAGCGGAAATAAGCCAGTATGGATAATCCGTCGTGTGCTTGTTTCGATAATTTCTCTAATCGGCATGACAATTGAATTACTATTTATTATGAATCCATTGCCTGCTGCACCAAAATTCTTGGCAATGATTGGATTTGTCTTAAATATATTTGCGCTAAAGCGAGAATTCTTAAGAAATAAAGCTTGGCGGTCCATTTTCAGACCAAATTACAGCGATCCAAATGGACCACCTGGACAGAGATAAATAACCTGGTGGAGGTGCCGGGAATCGAACCCGGGTCCTTCGGAATTAAAACAGGGCTTCTACGGGCGTAGTGTGGCTATCGTTTTCTCAGTTCCGAATCTCTTGCACACAAGTATTCGACAAACTCATTTGCGAAACTGTTCTCCGGTTATGTTCGCAACGCCATAACCGTGAAGAGCCCTCTATCGGCGCTAGATTCCAGAACGAAGGCGAGTCTGGGCTAACGGATCACAGAGCTTGCTTAGGCAGCAAGAGTGAAATCATCGGCAGTTGTACTGACGATTGTTTTTTGCACAGGTTATTGGTTAACGAGATCATCCTGGCTTCCTCGGCCCGCTTCCCCTGCCTCAACAACCAAAGTCGAGACCGTTCACCCCCATGGGTGTGGAAAGCTATTTCCACTATTAAGTTG
>JBIIPL010000147.1:0-2689 GCA_044342645.1 Candidatus Planktophila sp.
CTTGGCACTTGCCGCATCTGGACAAGCTGGAATCGTAATTGGCACACACGCTTTACTTAGCGAATCAGTCGCCTTTGCAGATTTAGGGCTGATTGTTGTGGATGAACAACATCGATTCGGTGTGGAGCAACGAGATGCGCTAAAAAGTAAAGCAGTTAATCCACCACATCTCTTAGTTATGACGGCAACTCCAATTCCACGAACTGTGGCAATGACCGTCTTTGGTGATTTAGATGTCTCAACTCTGCGCGAACTACCTTTGGGTCGTCAGCCAATTACCACTCATTTAGTTCCAACTTTAGAGAAGCCAACATTCTTAGACCGCACCTGGGAGAGAATCAGGGAAGAAGTAGCGCAAGGTCACCAGGCTTACATCGTCGCTCCACGAATTTCCGCTGGAACATCTGAAGATGCGGACCTGGATTTCTTATACGGAGAGAGTTCTCCAGATATCGCATCTGTAGAAGATTTAGGGCCAAAACTGCAATCTGGTCCGCTAAAGGGGTTACGGATTGCTCCGCTGCACGGTCGGCAAAGCGGTGAAGTAAAGAGCGCCACGATGCAGGCCTTTGCCGCGGGTGAAATCGATGTATTGATTTCGACAACGGTCATTGAAGTTGGTGTGGATGTACCAAATGCCACGGTGATGGTCATCATGGATGCCGATCGATTTGGCGTATCGCAATTGCACCAGTTACGTGGTCGCGTCGGACGAGGAACCTCACCCGGACTTTGTCTCTTAGTTACAGATGCTCCAAGTGAAAGCACTGCAAGAGAGAGGTTGGATGCGGTGAGTAAAACTCAAGATGGCTTTGAACTCTCGCGCATCGACCTTGAGCAGCGTCGTGAAGGCGATGTACTTGGTGCAACTCAATCTGGTACTCGTTCACATCTGCGTTTACTGCGAGTATTGCGTGATGAATCTTTGATTGAAAGTGCCCGCGAAATTGCATCTGATCTGTTGGCAGAAGATCCCAAGTTAACTAGGTATCCTTTGCTCAAAGAAGAGCTGAAGAAATTGCAGGCAGATGCTGCTGCAGAATTTATAGATAAGGGATAATTCAATGCGCATAATTGCTGGCAGCGCTAAAGGTAGAAATATCCCATCGGTTGCATCCGCTACTCGTCCCACATCCGATCGCGCCCGTGAAGCTTTATTTTCAACCCTGACTTCTGAATTCGGTGGGCTGGAAGACTTAAATGTCCTAGACCTTTATGCCGGCGCTGGTGCGATCGCGCTGGAATCACTTTCAAGGGGTGCTGCGATTGTTCATGCAGTCGAGAAAGATGAGCAAGCCCAGAAAAGCATTGCCGCAAATTACGAGGGAATTAAATCAGCACAATGCCCAGGTGCTTTCCATTTATATGGAATGAGCGTCCATAGATTCTTACAAGATCCACCATTAGCCAAGTACCACTTCATTTACATTGATCCGCCATATGAAGCAGAAGATTTAGATGTGATTGAAACTCTAATTCAGCTACACGATGGCGGCTTTTTAGATGCGCAAGCGTTAATTGCAGTTGAGCGAAATTCACGAGTTAAGGAAATTTCGTGGCCACATGGTTATGTTGCGCTCCGCGAAAAGAATTATGGCCAAGCGACCATTTTTTACGGCGCTCCAGCCGAAATTGAGCCTGAGAATGGATAAGGCTTCAATTCGTTGCTAGCGTTTGGCCTATGAAGCGCGCCGTATGCCCTGGATCATTTGATCCAATCACTTTTGGGCACATAGACCTTATCGAACGCGCCAGCAGCCAATTCGATGAAGTAATTGTTGCGGTGCTGGCTAACCGTACTAAAGCATCGCTCTTCACAGTCGATGAGCGCATGGAGATGATTCGGCAAACAACTGCTCATTTTAAGAATGTAAAAGTTGATTCTTGGCACGGTTTGCTAGTGGATTACTGCAAAGCTAATTCCATCCAAGCGATCGTAAAAGGCTTGCGTGCGGTCACGGACTTTGATTACGAATTGCAAATGGCGCAAGTCAATTTGCAAGGTTCCGGGGTCGAAACTATGTTTATGGCTACAGCGCCCGCACATTCATTTCTATCATCATCAATTGTTAAGGAGCTCGCACACTTCGGTGGCGATGTCTCATCTATGGTTCCAGGCATCGTAAATGATGCGCTCAAAGCTCGAGTAGCAGGGAAATAAAATGGATTCAATTGAAAAGTTAAACACCGCTATCACTTTGGTTGAAGAAGCGCGTGGGGTGCCACTGTCTGCTTCTTGCGTTGTTCACCGAAGTGAAATGTTAGAAATTCTAGATGGCGCACGCGAATCGCTTCCGCAAGATTTATTCCGTGCTGAAGATATTTTGGCTAAGCGCGATACTTTAATGGAAGAAGGACGCTCTAGCTCAGAACAGATGATCGCCTCTGCGCGTGAAGAAGTTGCCCGCATGATTGAGCAAACTGCAATTGTGCAAGCTGCGCGAGATGAGGCGCAAAGAATTCTCGATGATGCCCGTACACAATCTGCTGATGAGCGTGCGGAAGTAGAGAGTTATATTGACGGCCGGCTAGCCACTCTGGAAGTAATCCTAAATAAGACACTAGATGCGGTGGCACGTGGTCGCGAGCGCTTAGATGGCGCAAATGATAAAGATGTGCTTTCCCAATTAGCCAACGACAAGTAATTCTGCGCAAAGCCACCCAATAGAGTTAACAATGAACCGCGCAT
>JBIIPL010000058.1:0-7967 GCA_044342645.1 Candidatus Planktophila sp.
CAGTTGGCGTTGCAACACAGAACCCAGAGTTGCGTAAACGTTTCACCGGAAAGCCAGAATTCGTAGAAACTTTCTTTGAATACATTGCCGAAGAAGTCCGCGAAATCTTGGCAAAACTTGGCTTCCCCACTTTGCAGGAAGCAATCGGCCATGTTGAATATCTAGACACTCGTGATGCTGTTAATCACTGGAAGGCCAGCGGCCTAGATCTAGCACCATTGCTAGTTCGTCCAGATGTTGATTCCCCACTTCATCGCACAACTGTGCAAGATCATGGACTTGCTGCCGCAATGGATAATCAGTTGATCGCTCTTGCAGCTGTGGCACTTGATAAGAAAGAGGCGGTCCGAATTGATCTGCCGGTGCGCAACGTTAATCGCACAGTCGGAACAATGTTGGGGGCAGAAGTTACGCGACGTTTTGGCGCAGAAGGCCTTCCGGTAGGAACGATTGATGTAACACTGCACGGTTCTGCTGGCCAATCACTTGGAGCTTTCCTCCCGCGTGGAATTGCTATTCGTCTTTACGGAGATAGTAATGACTATGTAGGTAAGGGTATTTCGGGTGGTCGAGTAATCGTTCGACCAGATGAACGTGCAACTTTCTCATCTAACGAGAATGTAATCGCCGGAAATGTTATTGGATATGGCGCAACTTCAGGTGAAATATTTATCAGAGGTTTAGTTGGAGAACGATTCTGCGTTCGCAACTCTGGTGCAACTGCCGTTGTTGAAGGTGTTGGCGATCACGGATGTGAATATATGACTGGCGGAACAGTTGTGATCTTAGGTCGTACTGGTCGCAACTTTGCGGCGGGTATGTCAGGTGGCCGCGCCTTTGTTCTTGATTTAAATCCGGCACAGGTCAACACTGAGATGGTCGATATCTTGGCTGTTCCCGAAGATCAACGAGAGTCACTTAAATCTATAATTTCAAGTTTCCATGCTGAAACTAGCTCCGAAGTTGCGGCAGAACTTCTTAAGGATTGGGGTTCTGCGCTAAATCGTATCTCCTTAATTATGCCGCGAGATTATGCACGAGTGCTTGCCGCAATCGAGAGAGCGAATAAAGATGGATTACCAGTTGATCAATATGTAATGGAGGTGGCAGCAAATGGCTGATCCAAAGGGATTTTTAACTACACCACGGGAAATGCCAAAGCGTAGACCTGTGGATGTGCGCATTAAAGATTGGCACGAAGTCTACGAAACGCAAAGTATGGAACACCTGCAGAAGCAAGCAGGGCGCTGTATGGATTGCGGAATCCCGTTCTGTCATGAAGGTTGCCCACTCGGAAATTTGATTCCAGAGTGGAATGATTTGATGTGGCGCGGTGATAAAGAAGAGGCAATGGCACGCCTGCACGCTACTAATAATTTCCCAGAGTTCACCGGGCGTTTATGTCCCGCCCCTTGCGAAACAGCTTGCGTTGTTGGAATCAATGCGGATGCGGTAACTATCAAGCAGGTAGAACTTCGAACAATTGAAGAGGCTTTCGGCGCTGGCAATGTAAAGCCAACTCCACCAGATCGTTTGACCGGAAAGACTGTCGCAGTAATTGGTTCGGGCCCTGCTGGTTTAGCAGCAGCGCAGCAGTTAACCCGCGCTGGACACACCGTGGCAGTTTATGAACGCGCCGATAAAATTGGGGGGCTACTTCGCTACGGAATTCCAGAATTTAAAATGGAGAAGAGCGTGCTTGATCGCCGTCTCAATCAGATGGAGAAAGAGGGAACACGTTTTCGCCCTAGTGTAAATGTTGGCGTTGAATTAACCGGCACAGACTTACGCAGAAAATATGATGCAATTGTTATTGCAGTTGGTGCCACCCAATGGCGCGATCTCCCGATAAAAGGGCGCGAGAATAAAGGTGTTTACCAAGCTATGGAATTTCTACCTTGGGGCAATAAGCAAGCACTGGGTGAAGTGACCAATCCAGATATTAACGTTGCAGGAAAGCACGTTGTCATCTTGGGTGGGGGAGATACCGGCGCAGATTGCCTTGGTACTTCCGTTCGACAGGGTGCAGCAAGTGTTACTCAGTTGGAAATTATGCCGCGACCAACAGAAGAACGACCTAGCGGACAACCTTGGCCAACTTATCCAATGATCTACCGCGTTTCATCTGCACATGAAGAGTTAGATAATCGTGTATTCGCGGTAAGCACTGAAGAATTTGTAGGAGACGGTAAAGGAAATCTGAAAGCGTTAAAGATCGTTGAAACAAAGTTCTCTAACGGAAAGTTCGAGCCGGTTGCTGGAACTGAAAAAGAGATACCTGCAGATTTCGTCTTCTTGGCAATGGGCTTTACCGGTCCAGAAAAGTCAGAGATTCTCACCCAACTCGAAGTTGAATTCGATGATCGTGGAAATATCAAACGCGATGAAAATTATCAGACCAGCGTCGAAGGAATATTTGTTGCAGGCGATGCCGGTCGTGGGCAGTCACTCATTGTTTGGGCAATCGCTGAAGGCCGCAGCGCTGCGGCAGGAGTTGATAAGTACCTCGAAGGTGAAACCCAATTGCCTTCACCAATTGAGCCAACCGATCGATCTTTAATGGTTTAGGTGTCATATCCCACTTAAATTAACTTCCTGTAATCCAGCAAACTAACCAGTAATGAATTCGATTAGATAAGGTAGCCACATGCGTCGCGCGAAGATTGTTTGCACAATGGGTCCAGCAGTTGAATCTGCTGAAAAAGTGCGCGAGCTCATCAACGCGGGCATGAACATGGCTCGACTTAATCTCTCACACGGTGGTTATCCGGAACATCAAGCGCGTTTAGATCAGGTACGTCTAGCTGCAAAAGAAGCTGGCGTTCCGGTTGCGATTCTGGTTGATCTACAAGGTCCCAAGATTCGTTTGGCGCGATTTGCAGCAGGGCCACATGATTTATCGCGCGGAGACATTTTCACAATCACAACAGATGAAGTTGAAGGCACTAAAGATCGTGTCGGCACGACCTATAAAGGTTTACCAGGGGACTGCAAAAATGGCGATCGCATTTTGATCGATGATGGAAAAGTTACTGTCGAAGTTGTTGAAGTTAAAGGCAACGATGTCATAACCAAAGTCATTGAACCAGGGGCGGTGAGCAACAATAAAGGAATTAATTTACCTGGTGTGGCTGTTTCTGTGCCCGCGCTCTCTGAGAAAGATATGGATGACCTTCGCTGGGGTTTGAAAGCTGGCGCCGATTTCATCGCACTTTCATTTGTCCGCAGCGCAGATGACATCGTCGACGTTCATCGCATTATGGATGAGGTTGGAATTCGCATCCCAGTAATCGCAAAGATTGAAAAACCACAAGCAGTGGCAAATTTACAAGAAATCGTCAACGCTTTTGATGGAATTATGGTGGCGCGTGGAGATTTAGGCGTTGAACTGCCAATAGAAGAGGTACCGCTAGTACAAAAGCATTGCATTGAGTTGGCACGCGAAGCGGCAAAGCCGGTCATTGTTGCTACCCAGATGTTGGATTCGATGATTACAAATTCACGTCCAACTCGCGCAGAAGCCACAGATTGCGCAAACGCTGTTCTAGATGGCGCTGATGCTCTGATGTTGTCGGGTGAAACATCCGTAGGTGCATTTGCAATTGAAGCTGTTCAAACTATGGCGCGGATTATTACCCACACAGAAGAGGGTGGAATGGACATGATCCGCCCAATGAAATCAATGCCAAAGACTAAAGGTGGCGCAATCACAAAGGCTGCAACTGAAGTAGGAGCAATAGTTGGTGCAAAATACTTAGTTACCTTTACTCAATCTGGTGACTCTGCGCGACGTACTGCGCGGCTGCGTTCACCTATTCCGATCTTGGCATTTACACCTGAAGTTGGAACCTACAACCGCATGGCCCTTGACTGGGGAGTCGAACCAGAATTAACGCCCATGGTTAAGCACACCGATGAAATGGTTATGCAGGCTGACAACTTATTGCTTAACTCAAAGCGCTGTAAAGAAGGTGAGCTAGTAGTAATTGTTGCGGGTTCACCTCCCGGAATTCCAGGCTCAACGAATGCAATGCGCGTTCACCGCGTAGGTGATGCCGTGGGTGGCGCAGCTCCTGCTTACCGTTAAGATTTGTATATAACGGCCTCGGTACTCCAACGGTAGAGAGGGCAGTCTCAAACACTGCATAGTGTCGGTTCGAATCCGACTCGAGGCACATGGATACAACGGATAAATCTGCGCCTACCAGGATAAGAATTCTGGTCGCCGAAGACGAGGCACTTATCCGAATGGATCTTGTAGAAATGTTGGGCGAAGCCGGTTATGAAGTTGTTGCCGAAGCATCCGATGGCGCGCAAGCAATTGAGTTAGCGCAATTACATAAACCTGATTTAGCAATTCTCGATGTGAAGATGCCAATCCTTGATGGAATATCTGCTGCTGAAAAAATAATTGCAATCTCTCCAGTATTAATGTTGACCGCTTTCTCACAACGCGAACTCGTAGAACGCGCCCGCGATGCAGGAGTAATGGCCTATGTGGTTAAGCCATTTTCTATTGGGGATCTTGTTCCTGCAATTGAAATTGCAATCAGTAGACATTTGCAGATGCGTACTCTTGCTGATGAAGTGGCCGATCTTCACGAGCGTTTAGAAACCCGTAAATTAATTGATCGCGCTAAAGGAATTTTGATGCAAGCGTTGAATTTGGCAGAGCCTGAGGCATTCTCGTGGATTCAACGCGCAGCCATGGATCGACGAATGACCATGAAAGAGGTCGCCCAAGCAGTTATTTCCCCGGATGCCGTGCCTGGTAGCTAGACCCAGAATTACCCACGACCGTAACCAAACCTTTATAAACCCACGCTCAATTCCAGTTTGATAGATCACACCCTGAGCCTTTAGACTCTTAGCCTCCCTGTCCCGGGACACATGCAACAAAAAACAGGAAGGCAATATATGAACAAGAAGATCAAAGCTTCTGCTGCACTCGTTGCCGCATTCGCGCTTGCATTTGGCGCATTTGCTACAACTTCTGCAACAGCTGCAACAACAGTAAAGATCGCTTACCAAGGTCCATTAACTGGTCCTGAAGCGCAGACAGGTACAGATTCTATTCGCGGAGTTAAGCTTGCAATCAAGCTTTACAACGCAACAAACCCAGCCGTTAAGGTTGAAGTTTTCGAAGGTGACGACCAGGGCGATGACGCACAGGGCGGAACAGTCGGAGCTGGTATTGCAAATGACGCTGCTGTTATTGGCGTTCTAACTGCATACTCAGGTCCAACAATTGCAGCACTTCCTAGCTACAAGGCAAAGGGAATTGCAATCGTTTCACCATCTGCAACACGCGCATCACTAACTGATCCAACAAGCACTTCATACGGAGCACCTGTGTTCCACCGCATCGTTTCAAACGATGATCTACAAGGACCAGCACTTGCTCGCGTAGCAACAAATGGTGTGAAGGATCCAACAGTATTCGTTGTTGACGATCAGTCTTCATACTCAGTTGGACTTACAAAGGCTGTTAAGGCAGCTCTAGGAACTGCATTCCAAGCAGGAGATTCTGCTGCTAAGGGTGCTGTTTCAGACTTCTCAGCAACAATTGCCAAGATCAAGAAAGAAAAGGCAAATGTTGTTATCTACACTGGTTACTATGCAGATGGCGCTAAATTCCTTAAGCAACTTCGCGATAAGGGATACAAGGGCGTTTATGCTGGTGGCGACGGAGTTCTAAACTCAGAGTTCCCTAAGCTAGCTGGTAAGAAGCAATCAGAAGGTGCACGTTTGACAGCTCCAACAGTTCCTCTAGATGTAGCATCACCAAAGATTTATGCTGCATTCAAGAAGGAATTCAAAGCTGAGCCAGGCGTTTACTCAACTGAAGCCTTCGACGCTACAAACATCTTCCTCCAGGGCATCAAGGCTGGAAAGACAACCCGCGCAGACATGCTTGCCTACTTGAACGCAGCTTCATTTAGCTACAAGAACACTGCTGGAATCACAATCAAGTTCCAACCTTCAGGCGATCTTTCAGGCTCAGGCTTGATGAACCAGTTCGTTGTTAAGAGCGGAACAATTAAGCTCAACGGCAAGGCGTAATTAAGCAAAAATTCTTGGCCCTGGTCTTAGGATCAGGGCCAAGAATTTTGCATTTCTGGTGTATTTTACAGTTCGCAATTAAGCCAAGGGAGAGTAAGTGGATTTCTCAGTCCTAACCGATCAATTCGCATCGCTAACATTTGATGGAATTGCCCTTGGCTTCATTTATGTTCTTATCGCTCTCGGTTACACGATGGTTTATGGCGTTCTCAGACTTATTAACTTTGCAAACTCTGAGGTTTTTATGCTCGGAAGTTTTGCCACAATTTTGGTCTCAACAAAGATCTTCAACTACACAATTGAATCTGATCCGATAACCGGATTTAAATTGGTCTATACCCTGCTCGCGATGTTACTTGGCTCGATGATCGTATCTGGAGTCGTTAGCGTAATTATTGAAATTGTTGCTTACCGTCGCTTACGTTCGCGCACTTCTAACCGACTCACATCACTAATCTCTGCGATCGGTGTCTCTATAGTTCTAGTTGAAGGTGTTCGTATAGTCACTAGTTCTGCACCGATGGGCTCACCGCGTTTGCTTGATAAAATAACGTTGGTGACTATCTGGGGAGCAGATATTCGTCTAGATACCCTATTAGTAATTGTCTTTGCAATTATCTTGCTAATCACACTCGATCTATTCGTCAATAAGACGCGCCTTGGAAAGGGCATCCGCGCCGTATCAATGGATTACGACACCTCACGCTTGATGGGCATTAATCTTAATAAAGTAATTTCAACTACCTTCTTAATCGGTGGACTCGGAACTGGCGCAGCCGCCTTCTTCTATATCACCGTCTATGAGATGACTAGATTTAGTATCGGTTTTGAACTTGGGCTTGCCGCATTTACCGCAGCGGTACTTGGCGGAATCGGAAATATTCGTGGCGCATTTGCTGGTGGTATCGCACTTGGCTTAATTGAAATGTACGCCTCCGCAGTATTAGGTACCCAGTGGCGCTCAATCACCGCTTTCGTGATTTTGATTTTAGTGCTTCTCTTTAAGCCGAACGGCATTTTTGGTGAATCCTTACAGCAGGCGAGGGTATAGATATGTCATTTAACTTACGCGATTCGGGCGCAACTCTCTGGGCCAATGCCAATAAGTGGCAGCGCTATTTAATTGCCGGAGCAATTATTCTCGCTGCATTTGCTTTTCCTTTACTTGAAGGCACATTCCTAAATACACCTTCTACACCGTTCGAGATGGTTCTTTTCTATCCGATTGGTGTCTATGTCTTAATGGCACTGGGCTTAAACGTCGTTGTCGGAAAGAGCGGTCTACTAGATCTTGGCTATGTCGCTTTCTATGCGGTGGGGGCGTACACCGCAGGAATTTTAAGCATGCATACCAAGTTAAACACTTGGGAAATTCTTCCAATCGGAATTGCCTTAGCAATGCTGTCAGGTTTAGTTCTTGGTGCAGCGGTCTTGCGCCTTCGTGGTGACTACCTTGCGATCGTGACCCTTGGATTTGGTGAAATTATTAGAATCACCGCGCTAAATACCAGCGCAGTTGGCGGCGCAAATGGAATTACAAATATTCCTAATCCACCAACAACTTTTGGGCTTAAGTTCGACTTAGAAAGTCCTCGTAGCTTCTACTGGGTTATTCTGATTATGATCATTATTACCATTCTAGTTATTCGTGGCCTCTCGGTTCGCCGTCCAGGACGTGCTTGGGAATCAATTAGACAAGATGAAGATGTTGCCGAATTAATGGGTGTAAATACCTATAAGTACAAACTTTGGGCATTTATATTCGGAGCATCTGTTGGTGGAGCAGCCGGCGTACTTTTCGCTTCAAAGGCTATGTTTATTGCACCAAACATTTTCAGCTATAACGTTTCTATCTTGATCTTGGCATTCGTAGTCTTCGGCGGAATGGGTAACATCTGTGGAGT
>JBIIPL010000148.1:0-2657 GCA_044342645.1 Candidatus Planktophila sp.
TAAAAACTATTTCACTCAACGCGCTCAGATCAATTCTCTTAAATCACAAGTTGCATCTGATCGTACCGCGCTGGAAAAAGCACGCGCTGAGTTAAGTATTTGGCAAGATCCAAATTACATTAAGTCACAAGCGCGCGAGCGTCTGCACTTTGTAATGCCCGGTGAGCGTCAATACATAGTTACTGGTACTGACATCACAAAGTCACAACCACAAACGACTCAGATTGCCGGACAACTTCCTGAAGGTGCCCCTTGGTATACCAAGCTGATCGCATCCGTGACTGAATCAGGTCTCTAATTAATGAGCGATAAAGCAACACAGAAAGATTTAGATTGCATCGAAACCCAATTAGGACGAACTCCTCGCGATGTTCATGCCATTTCTTATCGTTGCCCTTGCGGTAATCCTGCAGTCGTTGAAACTCCACCCCGCTTAAGCCACGGAGAACCATTTCCAACTTTCTATTACGCAACCTGTCCGCGTTTGACTGCGGCGATTTCGACACTGGAATCAACTGGCCTAATGGCAGATATGAATGAGCGCCTTACAACCGATCACGAACTAGCCGGTGCATACGCTGCAGCACACGATGATTACTTGGCCGCGCGCGCTGCGTTAAAGATGGATGTTCCGGAAGTTGAAGGAATTTCCGCTGGCGGAATGCCCAATCGCGTGAAATGTTTACATTCACTTGTTGCACATTCTCTATCTGCTGGACCTGACGTTAATCCGCTCGGTGATGAAGCACTCGCACAACTTCCGCAATGGTGGAAAGAGCAACCATGCGAGTAGCAGCCATAGATTGCGGCACTAATTCAATTCGCTTACTAATCGCCGATATTGATGGCACAAACTTTCGCGAAGTAACTCGCTTAATGGAAGTTGTTCGCTTAGGACAAGGCGTCGACAAAACCGGCCAATTTCACCCGGATGCAATTGCTCGCACACTTGCTGCAGTTGATATCTATGCTGCAGAGATTGCCAAGCGCGGTGTTGAAAAGATTAGATTCTGCGCAACCAGCGCAACGCGCGATGCGACCAATCGCGATATTTTTATTGAAGGTGTCTTTGAGCGTTTAGGTATTCGCCCCGAAGTTATTTCAGGAGAAGAAGAAGCACGACTATCTTTTATGGGAGCAACTAAGGACTTGCCTGCCTCCGATGGCCCATTCCTGGTCATTGATATTGGCGGCGGTTCTACTGAATTTGTATATGGTACTGAAATTGTAGAAGCAGCCAAGAGCGTAAATATCGGTTGCGTGCGAATGTCAGAGCGTCACTTCACTGGTGATCAGCCTGATCCCGGACAAGTCGCATCTGCCACTGAAGATATTGATGAAGCAATCGCACAAGCGGCAAAAATTGTCCCGATTACAAAAGCTAAAACACTGATTGCCGTTGCCGGCACAGCAACCACAGTTGCCGCAGCAGCGTTGGATCTTCCTGAATACGACAGATACGCAATCCATCTTTCACACATACCAGCTGAAAAAGTTCACCAAGTTTCGCAAAGCTTTATCAAGATGGATCGCACCCAGCGCGAAGCACTTGGTTACATGCACCCAGGCCGCGTCGACGTGATTTCTGCAGGCTCACTTGTTCTCTCACGCATCATGCGCGCAACAGGCGCTACAGAATTCGTTGCATCCGAATCCGACATCCTTGATGGAATGGCTTGGTCGCTTGTATAAATCGCTAGATCTTTTGGATTCAGCAATTGTAAAATGCAAGAAATGTCCAAGACTTGTCGAGTGGCGCGAAGAAGTAGCAGTTGTAAAACGCAAAGCTTATGAAAACGAAAAATATTGGGGCAAACCAGTTCCAGGATTTGGTCCCGCCAATGCGCAATTAGTAATCCTCGGCCTGGCTCCCGGAGCACACGGTGCCAATCGCACTGGCCGCGTCTTCACCGGAGATTCATCAGGGGATTGGCTCTATAAATCACTACACATAAACGGCCTTGCCAAGTTAGCAACGAGTAAAAGCAAAGATGATGGGCAACAGTTGATTAATACTCGAATTCTCTGTGCAGTGCGTTGTGCGCCACCCGATAACAAACCAAGTACTGAAGAGAAAAATACTTGTGCACCTTTCTATAAAGATGAGATCGCACTATTAATGTCAACGGCACGTTCATTTCTCGCACTCGGCAACCTTGCTTGGACAACGCTTCTAGCAACGCTTGCAGAACTTGGATGCGAAATTCCAAAACCAAAACCTAAATTCGGACACGGTGCAACAGCAACTTTTGTCGGCCCAGATGGCATCAAAAGAAAAATCGTAGGGAGCTACCATCCCAGCCAGCAGAACACATTTACAGGTAAATTAACGGAAAAGATGTTGGATTCTGTAATTAAAAAAGCAAGTAGACTCTGACACTTATCGCATGGCCCCGATAGCCCAATGGCAGAGGCAGAGGACTTAAAATCCTCCCAGTGTGGGTTCGACCCCCACTCGGGGCACTCGTATACGCGTGAACTACAGCCCTATAGATATTGCCCTGACCACCCCAACCTCTTACCCTAAAGTAGTGAGACGTAAATTTATAACAACTGTTCTTTTATCAATACTTCTAATACCTTCGATCACTCCTGCCAATGCTGGCTTAGATGCACCGGTAAATCTTGATAATCCAAGAGTGGTGCCGATATATGGT
>JBIIPL010000059.1:0-7889 GCA_044342645.1 Candidatus Planktophila sp.
TTGTAAATCTCTAATATCTTCACGAACTTTAACGCGCAATTTTGCATCTAAATTAGATAGTGGCTCATCAAGTAGCAAGATATCTGGTTCTTGTACCAAGGCGCGAGCTAGTGCTACGCGCTGTTGCTCGCCGCCTGAAATCTGTCCTGGTCGAGAATCTTTGTGGTGCATAAGGTTTACAACTGTTAAAACTTCGTGGACTCGTTTTTCAATCTCTGATTTACTCATTTTGCGAATCTTTAATGGGTAGGCCACGTTCTTAAATACACTCATATGTGGCCAAAGCGCATAATTCTGGAAAACCATTGCACTTGGGCGCTTTTCTGGACCGAGATTTGTAACATCTTTTCCGGCTACATTTACCGTTCCCTTTTCTGGAATTAAGAAACCAGCAATCATGCGAAGGGTTGTGGTCTTTCCGCAACCGGAAGGACCAAGGAGCGAGACCATCTCCCCTTTTTCAACGGTGAGATTTAGATTGTCAATGATTACGCGACCACCGAGAACCTTTGTGAGTCCGACGAGCTCAAGACCAAGTGTTGCGTTGCTCATTTTTTGCCTTTCGTAGTAATCATTTTATTTGGAAACCTTCAGCTAACTGTCCACCGATAATATGTTTGCGAGCCAAACCGATTAGAACTACCGAAGGAACGGCAAGCAAGATTGAGAAGACCGCTGCTATCTGCACTGGGTAAGTCAAAACCAATGAATACATCTCAGTTGGCATAGTAAAGATCTGTGGAGAACCTACGAGATAAGTACCTTGTGCCTCATCAAAGGCCGAGATAAATGACATCACCATTGCAACCAGAATTCCTGGTGCTGCAATGCGAAGTGTGATTCCTCGGAAGACTCGGAATTTCGATGCTCCAGCATCGCGCGCTGCTTCTTCTAAATTCCTAGGAACGGCGGCAAAGGCGGCTGCGGGAATCCAAGTCATATAAATAATCGTGCCGATCAGCTGGATAATGATGACACCAACCATAGTTCCCATCAGATTTAACGTGTAGAACAAAGTTGCAATCGATGCGAAGAGACCAAGTTTAGGAAAAGAATTCGCCGCGAACATTCCGATAAGAAAGACGCGACGGCCAATGTAGTTATAACGTGCTGCGGCATAGGCGGCAGGAAGACAAATTACCGCTGAGACTAGAACAACAATTGGCGCGGTGATAAATGAATTCTTAATCGCCTGCACCATTGATGGAGTTTCAAAGACGCGTTTCCACCAAATTAGAGTCCAACCATCTGGCTTTAGATTAGGGAAGGTCCAAGTTGTACTAAATGCTTGAAGTGCTAGCCAAACAAGTGGCCCCAAAATAAAGACCGCCATAAAGGAAACGAATGCACCAATTAAAACCCGTATTAGCAGACTGCTCGTTTGCAGATTTATATTGTTCTCGCGCTTGGCCATCAGATTCTTCCACTCTGTTTAGCGCTGCGGATATTTGCCCAAATATATAAAACTGCGATTCCAGATGCCGCAGCAAAGATAATAAATGCCATAACGATCGATTGTTGAGGTCTGTTGTAGGCGGTAAAGAAGTTCGAAATTTCAACGCCCAACATTGTTGGCTGATTTGGACCTAGGAATAAAGGAACTGTAAAAGAACCCATAATCCCGATTGCGGTAAATGTGCCGGCAATGACAATTGGAACAAATGCTAAAGGTATAAGAATTGTTCGCACGATACGCATAAAACTTGCGCCTGCATCTTGGGCTGTCTCAATCAGCGCATTAGGCACTGATTGCAAACCAGAGGTGATCATTAATATCGCAAACGGTAGTGAAGTCCAGATAGTGCCAATGACGATTGCATTTCGTGTTGCAGTGATAATGGGAAATTCAATTCCGAACTGCGCCATAAAGGTGCGCATAAAACCCACGCCATTGTAAAACTGAGCAATGGCATATGCGGCAATAACAACAGGAACAAAGAGAGGAACGAGAGAGAGCATGCTCAGGATTGAGGCGATCTTTCCGCCTTTAATGCGCTGGTAGAGACCCATTCCCAAAGACATAACTAAAACTACAAAAGTCGAAAGGAAAGTAACAACAAGTGTGAGTGCCAAATCTGGCAAGAAACGCGGGTCTCTGAAAACTGTTAGATAAGCATCAGGAGTTCCCCACCATTTATTTTTTTGAAAAATATCTTGCCCAATAATCGAAATGACGCGATTTGGGCCGCCGGTATAACCAATGCTAAATATGAAAGCGACAAAGATTGGTAGACCAACAAAGACAATGATTACCAAGACTGGTGGTAACGCCATAAAAAAACCGAGAGTGGAGAGCTTTGCGGTTTTTATCTCCGCAAAGCCCTCCTTCGTGGCGACAGTATTAGTTGTCGTCACAATTTCCTCTCGATATTACTGATTTGGAGCTAGGTTTCAAGTAATTACTTACCTGGAACCGCAAGCGACCAAGCGCTCTTTAGATCATCAGAGTTAGCTCCGAAGTAAGGAGCGCGCATGTCAGTGACATCCACATCCTTAAATCCTTCAGCAAGTACTGGATCTAGTTTAGATAGTTTTACAACTGGGATGCCCTTTAGTGCGCCGCCCATAATTGCATTCTGCATTGCTGGTGAAAGTACGAAGTTTGCAAGCAAACGAGCGCCCGTACGGTTTCCACCGTTGATTGGGATACCCAACCAAGCTGGACCACCAGTAAGTGATGGGCTCTTGATTGCAGTTACCTTGATATTTGCAGGCATTGTGCCGGCAGCTCTGGCTGATGCAAATTGATCAGACCAAACAGTTCCCATATCAATTTCACCTGTTGAAAGTAGGTTCAAGGTCGCAGTGTTATTTGCTGGATATGTTCCATTCTTTCCGTAGGTGAACTTGTTGAGCTCTCTAAGAGTTTCAAGTCCCTTGGCCCACTTAGTTTGAATTGTCTTATCTGGACCAACTGACATAGCTAGTCGCTCAGCGGCAGTTAGGTTCATATCAACTACAGTCTGAACGAATGAGTAACCTGATCCGCCACCTGATGGAACGTTGTAGCTGAACTTGCCTGGGTTGGCTTTAATCCAAGTTAGAAGTTCATTAAGTGTTGTAGGAGCTTTGGTTACAGTCTTTGAGTTGTATGCAAGAAGAACGGTTGATGCGCGGTAAGGAATCTGGCCATTTCCTTGCTTGACCAAGACTTTGCTTACATCTCTTAGATTTGGCATCAAGTTTGCACTTGGTCGATAAAGTAGACCAGCCACAGCAAGACGAGCAGCCATTCCACCATCGATTAAGTCAACACCTGGATCGCGACGAGTTTCCTTCGCAGCAATAATCTTGGCTGTGTTCTGTGCTTCGCGAAGTCCGTTACGGTCGAAGGTCACATTTACCTTGTACTGTGGATACTCTTTCACAAACGCTGGGATGAAAACTGTCTCCCAGAGAGTTTGGATATTTGTATCAGCAGCAATCAATAGTTCGATTGTTGTTGAAGCTGCCGGCGCAGTTGGCACCGATGAGCCGATAGCGAAAGTCGCCATTACAGCGACTACCGCTGATTTCATTCTTTTTGATTTAAACACTGATTTCCCCCGAATTCAGATTATGGAAAAGGAGATTGACCCCAGTTCTAAGCGTGAACTTATGCCTATTGGGGGGGGCGAGTCAATCAAGACGAGCGCGAAACGCCGCTATTTAAAAGAGTTATAGAAAAGATATAGATGCTCGTTGATTGACCCCAGGGCCAGCGCTCAAATTACTAGATTTTAGGCAACGCTAACTATGTCCATTACAAATACCAAGGTCTCATTTGGACCAACCGGGCCACTGCCTTGGGCTCCGTAACCAAGATCCGGTGGCACAACCAACAAGCGTCGACCACCAACCTTCATCCCCGGAATACCTTGCTGCCACCCAACAATTAATTGTGACAATGGATACGTGGCAGGTGTGCCGCTATTCCAAGAAGATTCAATAAGCGCGCCATTTGACCAAGTCATAAGCGTGTAATGAAAGGTAATCGTAGAAGTCGCGGCTACTTCAGCGCCGGTTCCGACAATAATATCTTTTGATTCAAGAGTTGTCGGTGGAGTCCCACTTGGTGCTCCAATCGTTGGAGCTTCACCCGTATTGGCGGTGACTGTCGGCAAATTATCTGCGGTTGCGCTCACTTCTGTATCTCCACATCCGGTTAGTAGTACCAATGACAAAGCTAATATTCCAGCAAGGCTACGTTTCATTATTTCTTCTCTCCTTCACCAATTTCACGGATTAATTTAAATTCACCGCTGCCTAATTGGCCTTGATCGCGGTACAACTCTAACTTGGCACGGGTATCTGCGTTATCTAGGTTGCGCATTGTTAGCTGCCCGATTCGATCAACCGGTCCAAAGGCGGCGTTTTCGGTGCGCTCCATAGACAATTTTTCGGGGTGGTAGCTAAGAGCCGGGCCGGTTGTATTAATAATTGAGAAATCATCTCCGCGACGCAGGCGAATTGTTACTTCACCTGTTACGGCAGATGCCACCCAACGTTGCAGCGATTCGCGCAACATTAGAGATTGTGGGTCTAACCAGCGGCCTTCATAAAGCAATCGTCCTAAGCGACGACCTTCGGCGTAATAATTAGCAATAGTGTCTTCGTTGTGGATCGCACTTAATAAACGCTCGTAGGCGATGAAGAGCAGCGCCATTCCGGGTGCTTCATAAATTCCGCGACTCTTTGCTTCAATGATTCGATTCTCAATTTGATCGGCCATACCAAGTCCGTGGCGACCACCAATTTCATTAGCTGCTTGCATAAGAGCGACTACGTCACTGAAATCTTTACCGTTAATGGCTACCGGGCGGCCTTGCACAAATTGGATCTTCACATCTTCGCTCGGAATTGATACAGATGAATCCCAGAACTTCACGCCCATAATTGGGTTAACAATTTCAATTGAGGCATCAAGGTTTTCAAGATCTTTCGCCTCGTGCGTTGCACCTAAAATATTGGCATCTGTTGAATACGCCTTTTCAACGCTATCGCGATAAGGGAATTTATGAGAAACCAACCATTCAGACATTTCCTTGCGGCCACCGAGTTCGCGAACAAAATCGGCATCTAGCCAAGGCTTGTAAATACGGAGATTTGGATTTGCTAGTAATCCATAACGATAAAAACGTTCAATGTCATTGCCTTTATAGGTTGATCCATCGCCCCAAATTTCAACTTTATCTTGCAGCATCGCACGCACCAATAAAGTGCCAGTAACCGCGCGACCAAGCGGTGTTGTATTGAAATATTGCTTGCCGCCAGAACGGATATGAAAAGCACCGCAAGCAATGGCAGCTAAACCTTCTTCTACTAGAGAAGCCTTGCAATCAACTAAACGAGAAATTTCTGCGCCATATTCTTTCGCGCGTACCGGAACTGAATCGATATCTGACTCGTCGTATTGACCGAGGTCTGCGGTGTAAGTGCAAGGGATCGCACCTTTTTCGCGCATCCAAGCGACAGCTACAGAAGTGTCGAGGCCGCCAGAGAAGGCGATACCTACCTTTTCCCCGACCGGCAAGGATGCAAGTACTTTAGACATACGTGTAAGTCTAACGGTTGAGCAGGGTTGCTAGCGCAGGCTTTACTTTCCAAAGCGCAATCATCGCGTCATAACGTGATTTCTCCGCACTATCGGCAGCGGCACCGGTCTTTACTGCACGAATCATCAAATTGCGTGGCGTGTGCTCTCCCCCGATAAATTCAATCGCTTCTACGCGATAGCCCAGTAACTTCATGATTTGCATGCGCAGGGCATCGGTAATCAAATCACCAAGCCGCTCTTTCATAATTCCGTTTCGAGAGATGATTTGCCAGGGCTCTGGGATCTCATTCATCTGGGCTTGAATGTCGTGATGGCAACACGGTGCAATCAAAGCTAACTTGGCATCAGCACCCACTGCCCAAGCGATGGCATCATCTGTTGCGGTATCGCAAGCGTGAAGTGCAATTACTACATCGGCTGACTTTAAAGTGGTCTGGGAAATTTCTTCAGCAAAGAAGGTAATGCTCTTTGAGATCCCTAACTTTTCAGCGATCTGATTATTTCGCAGACGGGCGCTCTCACGCACATCTATCCCGACTACCTTTACCGGAATTCCTTGCTCCATCAAATATTGGTGTGCCGCAAAGGTTAGATAGGCATGTCCGCAACCTAGATCAACAATCGATAATGGCGCTGCCACAGTTGGTTTCACTATATGACCAGCATCAATTGCTGAATTTAGCGAAGGCACCAACAATCTCAAGAATTCTTCGACTTGCAAGTACTTATCGTTCTTGCCAACTTTAACCTTGCCAGACTTATCAGAAATTCCAACCTCAATTAAAAATGGATCACTGGGATCAAGCAGCCTTGCTTTGGCGCGGTCGTGAGAAAGATCTACTTCAAAAGTGTCAGTGGTTCTGTGTACCAGCGCCTCACCTTTCTTGGTTATACGAATCGAAATTGAGCCGTTCTTCTTCTCTAGCAAAATATTTGCGAAACCGGCTTCCAGAAGATTTAAGGCAATAAATTCTGCAGGGCCATAATTTTTAGTCGTCATGGCGCGGCCATCGCTCTGTGTGAGTTGGTACTTGACCTCACCCTTGATTAGCACCGGCTTTAAATCGACTCGCTCGGTTGGGGTATGCATATTGCGACGACGACCGGATAAGACTAAACGCACAAACTGATCCGGCTTCTCTAAGCCCACAACTACTTCGGCAAGCGCCGCCGCAAGTGTCGAATCCATGTATTTAAAATACCTTAGTTTCTAATGCACTACGCTCTGCAGGTGATTACAACCAACGCTTGGATCCTTACCGCCTCACTTTTGGCAATAGTCGTCGCCTTTGACTTCACGTGGGCTGTGATTCGCCGAAATCAAAATACTTCTTTAAAGGAAGCAACTCTGTGGAGTTTTCTATATGTATCTTTGGCGATCGCCTTCGGTATTCATCTCGGCACTTGGACGGACTCACAAACTCAGCAAGAGTTCTTCGCCGGCTGGCTAACCGAATATTCGCTCTCTTTCGATAATTTATTTGTTTTCGTAATTATTTTGAGCAGATTGCAGATTGCAGAAAAGAGCAAGCAACTCGCTCTTCTCTTTGGAATTTTGATCGCTTTAGTTTTCCGCATTATCGCAATCACTTTAGGTGCTGCTGCTATTAAGCAATTTGAGTGGATCTTCTTTATCTTCGGAGCGTTCTTGATATACACAGCCGTTCATTTATTTATGGAGGGTTCGCAGGAAAAAGAAGAAGAGAAGGAAAGCAAAATAATTAGTTATTTGAGAGCAAAGGGTTTAAAACCTTTTACTATCGCATTACTCGCTTTAGGCGCAACGGATATCCTCTTTGCTCTTGATTCAATTCCTGCAATATTCGGTCTGACCGAAAACGTGTATGTAGTGGTGACGGCAAATGTTTTTGCGCTTATGGGTCTGCGTCAGCTCTACTTCTTAATCGGTGGACTTATGCAGCGATTGATCTACATTGGAAAAGGCTTGTCTGTAATTCTCGGCTTTATTGGAGTGAAGCTAACTTTCCACGCATTCCACGCTGTAGACATTCATGAACTATTTGGAATCAAAATTCCAGACATCACAATTACGCAGAGTCTTTCGGTCATTGTTGGTGTACTTGCCATTGCAACAGTGTCTAGCTTGGTGGTTACAGCAAAGCGTAAGTAATTATTTCGGTAACTCAACGACGACAGCAAGGCCGCCTAAATCGCTCTTGCGTAGTTCCAGTTTGCCGTTATGTTCTTGCACAATCGCAGCGATGATGCTCATGCCAAGACCCGATCCACCGCTGTCGCGTGAGCGCGACGGATCAAATCTATTCATTGCCTCTATCTCGGTTCTGTAAGCACTCTCTGGCAGTCCGGGGCCACCATCTTCAATAATTAAGTT
>JBIIPL010000060.1:0-7846 GCA_044342645.1 Candidatus Planktophila sp.
TGGTTAGAGATTTTCATAAAATTATTGGCGAAGAAACACGTGCCCAAGTTCTTGAACTCACTGGTCGACTACCGGATGCGGTACTTGCATGTGTTGGTGGCGGATCAAATGCAATTGGCATTTTCCACCGCTTCATTTCAGATTCCACAGTGCGTTTAATCGGACTTGAGGCCGGGGGAGATGGCGTAGAAACCGGACGCCATGCCGCAACTATTACTGGTGGAACACCAGGAGTTCTGCACGGAACCCGCTCATATGTTTTACAAGATAAAAATGGACAGACAGTTGAGTCGCATTCGATTTCGGCAGGCCTTGATTACCCTGGCGTTGGTCCAGAGCATGCCTACCTGCACGACATTGGTCGCACCGAATATCGTGCGATCACTGATGATCAAGCAATGCACGCATTTGCACTTCTTTCAAAGACAGAAGGAATTATTCCTGCAATTGAAACTGCGCATGCGCTAGCCGGTGCGATGCAGGTAGGAAATGAACTCGGCAAGGATGCAATTATCGTAATCAACCTATCTGGTCGCGGGGATAAAGATGTACAGACCGCCGCAAATTACTTTGGAATTCCGCTCGATTAATGACTGCTTTAGATCAACTCTTTATAAAGGTTCGTGCTGAAAATCGCGCAGCACTTATTGCCTACATACCAGCAGGCTTTCCATCTCAAGCAGGATGCCATCGCGTAATCGCGGCCTTTATTGCAGGCGGTGTAGACGCCATTGAAATTGGATATCCATACAGTGATCCGGTTATGGATGGACCGACCATTCAAGCAGCTGCAGTGACATCTCTTGCAAATGGCACAGGTGCGGAAGAAGTTTTAGAAGCGCTAAAGATCGCCAGCGCATCCGTGCCAGCGGTGGTCATGACTTACTGGAATCCAATTGAACGCTATGGCGTGGACAGTTTTGCCGCAGCGATCTCTGCAAATGGTGGCTCGGGTGTAATCACTCCAGATTTAACAATCGAAGAGTCGGTGGGCTGGATTAACGCAACGAACAATTCCACAATCAATCCGATTTATGTTGTTGCACCGAGTACAAAGGATGCGCGATTAGCGAAGGTAACATCTAAGTGCGGGGGCTTTGTATATGCTGCGAGTTTAATGGGAGTTACCGGAGCGCGCACATCTGTTTCATCAGGTGCTGCAGATCTGGTTGCGCGAGTGCGTAAAACCACTGATCTTCCAATCGCAGTTGGTTTGGGCGTATCAACACGTGAGCAGGCCAAAGACGTGGCCGCCTATGCTGATGGAGTAATTGTTGGTTCAGCATTTATTAAGGCGATGCAAGATGCACCGAGTGAAGAAGCTGGGTTAAAAGCTGTAACAGAATTAGCGTGTGAGTTAGCTAAGGGAGTTCGTGAGGGAAGATGAAGGATAAGTTGATAAAGATTCAACCTTGGTTTGGATTACTCGCACGTTTAACTTTGGGTGGCGTGCTCTTTGCCGCTGGATATTTAAAAGTTGGAAAAGCCGATGAATCTCAAATGGCGGTTCGTGCTTACGAAATGCTGCCTATCTCAATAGCAAATATGTTAGGTCTGATTCTGCCCTTTGTTGAGGTGGTTATCGGTGCGTTATTAATTTTGGGTGCGCTCACGCGGGTGATGGCGGCACTTGGTGGATTCACAATGGTCGTATTTATCATCGCAATCGCGCAAGCTTGGGCGAGAGGCCTAAATATTGACTGTGGTTGCTTTGGTGGGGGAGGCGCAGTTGAACCTGGTCAAACCAAGTATTTACAGGAAATTCTCAGGGATACAGGTCTGGCATTTCTCGCCGCGTATTTAATTCGCTACCCTTCAACTAAGTTTTCATTGGATAAGAACCAGGACAGCAAATCCTCAGAGAAAGATGTGGCATAAGAATGGCTCAGGCAAAGAACCCAAAAGGCGGCAAAGATAACTTCACCCGCAACTTAGTAATTGCGGTAGTCCTTGGAGTAGTTCTGATCATGCTGGTTCCTACACTTCTTTCAAATCGGACAAATACCGAAGCCGCTATTCCATCTAGTGTTTCAGTTGAAGATGGCTACGGAATGGTCTTTAACAAGGAGCTAACAGATGTTCCCTTCATTGAAATTTATGAAGATTTTCAATGCCCAGCCTGCGCGCGCTTTGAGGGGATCGTCGGCGAATACGTTGAAGATTTGATTAATACCAAAAAAGCAAAGGTGGCATACCACCCGCTGTCATTCTTAGGTCCTGAATCACAATTAGCTGCCAATGCTGCAGGTTGTGCTGCAGATCAAGGCAAATTCATTCAGTTCCATAAAACACTTTATGCAAACCAACCATCTGAAAATTCTGGAGCTTGGAATGCCTCGTACTTTACAACTTTAAGTTTAGGTTTAGGTATTACCGGCAAAGAGTATGACAAGTGCATTGCCAATAATGAATACAAGGACTGGGTTGTAAATGTCGCCAATGAAGGCGCAAAGCGCAACATTAACTCCACACCGACTGTGTTTATCAACGGCAAAGAGATTGATCGCAACAAGGCATATAACAGCTTAGGCGAGTTCATGCTCGCTGTTTCTAAAGCTTAAAGATGCGTAGTTCGATACCGACTCCGACTCAGTCGCAGATCGATATCGGTCCGTTAACCTTTCATTTCTATGCGCTCTGCATAATTGCTGGAATTGCGATTGCAATCTGGTTAGGTGATAAAAGATTACGCAGTTTCGGAAAATCCGCTGGCCTGGATTTAACGGGCGTTGTCTCGGAAGTTGCCGTAATTGCAGTTCCTGCCGGAATAATTGGGGGACGCATTTATCACGTGATCACATCACCTACTGATTACTTTGGTAGCCAAGGAAGTCTTTTATCAATACTTAAAATCTGGAATGGCGGATTGGGTATTTGGGGAGCCATCGCACTTGGGGTATTAGGTGCGCTGATTAGTTATCGCCGGATTGCAAAGGTAAGAACTTTGCCATCTTTTCGCGTCTTCTTAGATGCCCTTGCACCAGGAATATTGCTGGCACAGGCGATTGGTCGTTTCGGTAATTGGTTTAACGCAGAACTCTTTGGTAGGCCGCTCGATAGTTGGTGGGCGCTGGAAATTCCTTACAAATTTAGACCTAGGGGTTATGGACTATTTGAAACTTTCCATCCCACCTTTTTATATGAAGCAATCTGGACAACTTTGCTCGCTGCCCTCTTAATCAAATTTGGCAAAAAATGGCGAGAAGGATCCACTTTCTACATTTATATAGCTGGGTACTCTGCGGTCCGATTCTTTATTGAATCGGTGCGCATCGACACAGCAAACGATTTATTTGGCCTGCGGATAAATCAATGGACAAGCATATTTATTTTGATCCTTGGGTTGGTTCTTTTTTATAGAAACCAAGGTAAGAAGAAGGTCTAAAGTTCACCTGAAATTTAGCGGTGATCAGGTAGGCTCTCTACATGGCCCTTGAAGATGTCTACCAGCGAAACCTTCATCACCGCACTCATCGTGCCGGATGGTTGCGCGCTGCAGTTCTCGGTGCAAATGACGGTCTAGTTTCCACAGCTTCTTTAATGATCGGTGTAACCGCAGCAAAAGCCGGCGGCGCAGATGCGCAAGGTTTTCTAATTACAGCCGGCGCTGCTGGAATTGTCGCTGGTGCTATGTCGATGGCAGTTGGCGAATATGTATCAGTGCGCTCTCAAAACGATATTGAAGAGTCAGATCGATTACTTGAAATCGAGCACCTATCTGTTGATCCAGATTCAGAGTTATTGGAGTTACAGGAAATTTATATCAGTCGTGGCCTTACTCCAGAGTTGGCACTTGAAGTTGCTACTGCAATGCACGCACGCGATCCGCTCGAAGCGCATCTGCGCGATGAGCTTGGACAACATCCACATACAAAGGCGCGCCCTGTACAAGCGGCCATTGCATCTGCCGCTGCATTTACCTCAGGTGGCCTGATTCCATTTGTTGGTGCCTTTGCACCATCTACCGGAACTGCGGCGTTAAGCATTGTCGGGTTCACCTTGGTTGGTTTGCTCTTCACGGGAATTCTCAGCGCTAAAATCGCTGGCTCAAAGATTTTCACCCCAACGCTTCGCGTAATAATCGGTGGCTGTATCGGCATGGCGATCACCGCTGGCATTGGTCGACTTCTCCACGTGAGCGGGATTTAAGGCCAAAGTACTTCCTCGGCATGCCAATTTGCCGCAATCCTTGCTACCATTTTGCCTCACCAATGAGTTAATCGTCGGTGATATTTGGGCCAATGTTGTCCCTCAAGATTTTTTATTGCGGACAACAGGAGTGTGAATCAGATGGCCCTTCCATCTAATTACCCAGCACGTCTTGGTCTTTACGACCCAGCAAATGAGCATGATGCATGCGGCGTTGCAATGGTGGCCACTCTTAATAAAGTTGCAACACACGAAATTGTTGCGCAAGCACTTACCGCCTTACGCAATTTAGAACATCGTGGAGCATCAGGTGCTGAACCAGATAGTGGCGATGGCGCAGGAATCTTGATCCGCGTCCCTGACGCTTTCTATCGCGCAGTGGTCAACTTTGATCTACCTCCTGCAGATTCATATGCAACCGGTATCGCTTTCGTTGCGCAGGGCTCAGAAGTCCGCAGCGAAATTGAAAAAATCGCCAAAGAAGAGGGTTTGAAGGTTTTGGGTTGGCGTGAGTTGCCAATTAATTCCGCATCACTTGGCAAAACTGCAGTCTCTGTGATGCCAAAGTTTGAACAACTTTTCATTTCTGGAGTTAATAATGAATCCGGAATCGCACTTGATCGATTAGCTTTCTGTTTGCGCAAGCGCGCCGAGCATTCTCTTGATCTTTACTTCCCATCACTGTCATCGCAGACCATTGTCTATAAAGGAATGCTCACCACCGGACAGTTAGAAGAGTTTTTCCCTGACTTAAGTGATCAACGAGTCGTATCGCCACTAGCACTGGTCCACTCACGTTTTTCTACCAATACTTTTCCTTCCTGGCCGCTAGCCCACCCTTATCGCTTTATCGCTCACAACGGTGAAATAAATACCGTTAAAGGAAATCGAAACTGGATGCGCGCCCGCGAATCACTTCTTGCAAGCGAGTTAATTCCTGGAAATCTGGATCGCCTATTTCCTATAGTTGAAATGTCGGGAAGTGATTCTGCATCATTTGATGAAGTTTTAGAGTTGCTTTACCTGGGCGGTCGTTCATTGCCACATGCAGTATTGATGATGATCCCGGAAGCGTGGGAGAACCACGCAACTATGTCGCAGAAGCGCCGTGATTTTTACGGCTTCCATGCATCTCTTATGGAACCGTGGGATGGCCCGGCTTGTGTGACATTTACCGACGGACATCAAGTAGGAGCAGTTTTAGATCGAAACGGACTTCGACCATCACGATTCTGGGTTACTGATGATGGATTAGTTGTTCTTGCATCCGAAGTTGGAGTTTTAGATTTTCCAGCAGAAAAGATTGTTCGTAAAGGTCGCTTGCAACCAGGCAAGATGTTCTTAGTTGATATTGAAGCTGGTCGCATTATCGAAGATGACGAAATTAAGGATTCACTTGCCGATAGCGCACCGTATGGTCATTGGCTGCAGGCGGGCATGATGAAGCTAAGTGATTTGCCTTCGCGCGAACATATCGTTTACCCACACTCATCAGTCGTTCGTCGCCAACGCGCCTTTGGATACACCGAAGAAGAGATTCGTATCTTGTTAACGCCAATGGCTAAGAACGGAATGGAAGCCCTTGGTTCAATGGGAACCGATACTCCAATTGCAGCGCTCTCTGAAAAACCACGCCTGCTCTTTGATTACTTTTCACAATTATTTGCGCAAGTAACAAATCCACCACTAGATGCTATTCGTGAAGAACTAGTAACAAGCCTGGGTGGATCTATCGGACCTGAGCACAATCTGCTGGATCCAGGTCCAGAATCATGCCGACAAATTTCTCTCGCTTTTCCAGTTATAGATAACGATGAACTTGCGAAAATTATTCATGTTAACGCCGATGGTGATTACCCAGGTTTGGAAAGTTATGTTGTTCGTGGACTCTTCCCGGTTACTGGAGACGGAAATACTTTACAGACTCGCTTAGAAGAGATTAAGCGCGAAGTATCTGAAGCAATCGCCGCAGGTGCGCACATTATTGTTCTCTCAGATCGCAACGGTGATGCCGAAGATACTCCGATCCCATCGCTGTTATTGACTGCTGCGGTACACCACCATTTAATTCGCGAAAAAACGCGCACTAAAGTTGGGCTAGTCGTTGAAGCAGGAGATGTCCGCGAAGTTCATCACGTTGCACTTCTAATTGGCTACGGGGCTGCGGCTGTTAATCCATATTTAGCGATGGAATCTGCTGAAGATTTAGTTCTGCAGGGCGTGATCACAGGTATCACTCCTGAGAAAGCTGTGCGCAATGTGATCAAGAGCCTTGGTAAAGGCGTCTTGAAGGTAATGTCCAAGATGGGCATTTCAACAATAGCCTCTTACACCGGTGCACAAGTTTTTGAAGCCATTGGTTTATCGCAGGAAGTTATTGATGAGTACTTTGTTGGCACAACTTCACGCCTTGGTGGAATTAGTCTGGATGTTATTGCTGAAGAAACTATTGCGCGCCACCTCATCGCCTACCCAGTCGGGGGAGAGATTCCTGGCACTAAGCGCCTGCCAATTGGCGGGGAATATCAATGGCGTCGCGATGGCGAGCCACATCTATTTAATCCTGAGACGGTCTTTACCCTGCAACATTCCACGCGCTCAAAGCGCTACGACATTTTTAAGCGTTACACCAGCAAGGTAGATACCCAGAGCAAAGAGCTAATGACCTTACGTGGACTCTTCTCCTTTAAGGAGGGGGAGCGCGATGCAATTTCAATAGATGAAGTAGAACCAATTTCAGCGATCGTAAAGCGTTTCTCAACTGGTGCAATGTCTTACGGTTCAATTTCGCAGGAAGCACATGAAACTTTAGCGATCGCGATGAATCGACTCGGAGCGAAATCCAATACTGGCGAAGGTGGCGAAGACCCAACGCGAGCTGTACCGATGGCAAATGGTGATTCAAAGCGCAGCGCAATTAAACAAGTAGCCAGTGGGCGATTTGGCGTTACAAGTGATTACCTCGTTAATGCTGATGATATTCAGATAAAAATTGCGCAGGGTGCAAAACCTGGTGAAGGTGGACAGCTGCCTGGAAATAAGGTCTATCCGTGGATCGCCAAAGTGCGTTACTCAACTCCTGGAGTCGGTTTGATTTCTCCTCCACCACATCACGATATCTATTCAATTGAAGATCTAGCGCAGCTAATTCACGATTTAAAGAATGCAAATAAGAATGCGCGCATCCACGTCAAGTTAGTAGCCGAAGTCGGCGTCGGTACGGTCGCTGCTGGTGTCTCTAAAGCCCATGCTGATGTTGTCCTAATTTCTGGCCACGATGGTGGAACCGGTGCATCACCACTTACATCTCTCAAGCATGCTGGAGCACCTTGGGAACTTGGTTTAGCCGAAACGCAACAGACACTTCTTCTTAACGGTTTGCGTGATCGAATCGTGGTTCAAGCAGATGGTCAACTTAAGACCGGCCGAGATGTAGTAATCGCGGCGCTCTTAGGCGCTGAAGAATATGGATTTGCTACAGCACCGCTAGTCGTATCTGGTTGCGTAATGATGCGCGTCTGCCACTTAGATACTTGTCCAGTTGGCGTTGCAACACAGAACCCAGAGTTGCGTAAACGTTTCACCGGAAAGCCAGAATTCGTAGAAACTTTCTTTGAATACATTGCCGAAGAAGTCCGCGAAATCTTGGCAAAACTTGGCTTCCACACTTTGCAGGAAGCAATTGGCCACGTTGAAT
>JBIIPL010000061.1:0-7826 GCA_044342645.1 Candidatus Planktophila sp.
AAATTTTGAAATCCGACACAAAAAGAACAGAAGTAGCCGCGTAGGCATTTCCGATGAGAGACCAAGTTCGAACCTCATACAGAATTTCCTCAGTAGCAATGGTTTCAAAAGCCATAGGGGGCGTTGCTCCACTTGGTTGGATCAAACAACCAGAGCAAATCCTTATCGATCAAGCGCTGAATGATTACGAAATTGTTTGGGCAGCATCCGGGCATCCGCACGCTGTATATCCAACTTCATACGATGAATTGCTCAATAGCACAGGTGCTACTCCAATGGTTGTTGGCGATTAGCTAAGTAGTTCGGAAAGTAACTTCTCTACTCGTCCCTTAATGTCATCACGAATCACTCGAACTGATTCAATCCCTTGGCCTGCAGGATCATCAAGTACCCAATCTTCATAACGCTTGCCGGGATAGTACGGACAAGCATCACCGCAACCCATTGTGATTACAGCATCTGATGCTTGCACCGCCTCTGGCGTCAAAATCTTTGGTGTGTTATTTGCAATATCAATTCCGAGTTCGGCCATTGCTTCAACGGCAATTGGGTTGATGGAATCTTTAGGAGCAGAACCTGCAGAAAGTACTTCTACTCGTCCTTGTCCTAGTTCGCGCATAAAGCCTGCCGCCATTTGAGAGCGACCTGCATTGTGCACGCAGACGAAAAGTACTGATGGTTTGCTCATTTTTTGCGCTTACCTTTGCTGCTAAGTGAATGGCTTAGCGCCAATCCAATTACTGCTCCAATTATTTGGGCCCCTATAAATGGTGCGATTGATTCTGGTGCAATTCCTGCAAAGGTATTTGACCAGCCGCGCGCGAAGGTGACCGCAGGATTTGCAAATGACGTTGATGAAGTGAAGAAATATGCAGCACCGATCCAGCAGGCAACGAGAACTGGGATCTTCTTTTCTTTGCTCTGATCAATTGCGATGAAAATTGTGAATATCAAACCTGCGGTGGCGATGATCTCGCTCAATAACAAATTATCCCCGCTTCGAATCTTCGTCGAGGCGGTAAAGAGCGGGAGGTCAAAGAGGAGGTTAGCTAAGCCAGCACCAGTGAGCGCACCGAGAAATTGGGCGAATAGAAACTGCAAGGTTTGGCTAATTGATATTTCACGCTTGTAGAGAGTTATCAGAGTAACTAAAGGGTTGAAATGTGCACCGCTTATGTCGCCCAACAAGGTAATTAGTAGATACAAGATTGCTGCGGTGCACAGAGAGTTAGCCAGTAATTGCACCGCGACATCAGTTGAAAGGTTCTGGGCCATCTCACCCGAACCAATAACGGTCATGACCAAAACTGCGCTACCTAAGAATTCAGCGCCCACCTTACGGATCTTCATAAGCCCATCATCGCCTACCTTTGGCGATGAAAAAGCCCACGCCACAGAGTAATATTTAAAACTAATATGAACATTACGTTAACGCTGCATCCGTCCAAGAGAGAAGCGGCTCCCTATATTGCGCTGATTCACGGCATGGGGTCAGCGGCCACTGCTTGGAAGCCGCTAACACCTCATCTTTTGGATCACTTCAACGTTATTACAGTCGACCTTCCTGGTCACGGTGAGTCGGGATTTACAAAGGACCAGGCAATGGATCCAACTTCTGTTGCCGAAAAAGTTATTCGCCAGATTGAAAATGAATTCGACATAAGTGAGTTTGCTCTGGTGGGTAACTCTTGGGGTGGATGGGTCGCACTGGAAATGGCAGCTTGTTTTCCAAATAAAGTAAGTAGCGTCACCGCACTTGCTCCTGCAGGATTCTGGCTTGCTTCTTATGTGCAGCGCGCACCAGGTACAGCAACCATGCGTTCACTGGCGAAAAGTTCTTCCTCACTGTCTACAATTTTTTTAAAGTACGAATGGGCACGCAAATTAGGTTTTGAAGATGTTTCGCCGCATTGGCGTGAATTTTCATATGAACTCTGTCTGGATGCCACCATCGCTATGGCCAAATCCCCTGGATACTTTCCAGCTTGGGATGGAATGTTAAGCAAGCGCTTTGATTCACAGATTGATGAGGATATTCCAGTAAATATAATCTTTGGAGATTCAGATAACACCCTGCCGGCAACGACTTGTCAGGAAAGAGCAATGGCACCTGCGCATTCGCAATGGATCACAATCGAAAAATGTGGTCACGCGCCAATGTGGGATAACGTGGAAACAGTTGCGAGCCACATTTTAGAGATCGCTGGAATAAGACAATGAGCTTGTCAAAAGTAACGGTAGTTTATTTTTGGAAAATCAAGTCATCCAATATTGGGTTCGCGCTAGCGCGAATGGCGCTAGACCGTGGATCTTTGCGCAGAATTAAAGGTGTGCAATTTGCCAAAATGCTCGGCACTGGCAAAGGAGAAACCTTCACTCCCCGTGATGCTGATGCCAATCAGTGGGGTGCGCTAATTGTTATCGATAGTGAAAATTTGCAAGCCCTTGATAATTCGAAGTTGATCAAGCGATGGCGCGTTCACGCACTCTCGGAAGTTAGGTACTTATTGGATCCAATCTCATCACACGGGCTTTGGGCCAAGACAAATCCCTTTGCTTACTCATCCGTACAGAGCGATGGTGAAGTTGTTGCAATTACTCGTGCCCGAATTAAATGGTTTCAAAATTTCAAGTTCTGGCGAGCTGTACCTCCCGTAACCGAAAGCCTGCATTCTTCGTACGGCTTGATTTCGACGATTGGAATTGGCGAAGCGCCTATAGGTTTACAAGGTACTTTCTCGCATTGGAAAACTGGCGCTGATCTTCGCAACTTTGCTTACAGGGGTGCTGCGCATCAAGAAGCTATCGCCGCAACCGAGCGCCATCAGTGGTATGCCGAAGAACTCTTTTCCCGCTTTGCAGTACGCGATATCCGTGGCTGAAAGCGCCTTGGATTTCTAAGTAATGAGTAATTAGGGCAGACTTAGACCATGTCGATTCGTCATTACTCACCACGTCGTAATCGCCGTCGCGGAATTTCCTCCCGAGCTCAGTTGTTACTGAATTTAACTTTAGGTATCGCCATCTTGCTGCAAGTCAGCTATCCCCTGCTAAATGGTGAAGCGTTGCGAGTTGTAACAATTGCCACTGTTTATTGGGGTGCTGGCGCAATGGCGCTACACGCACTTCTGGCCTATGGATCACGTTATACATTTACTTATCTCGGCATAACTTTGATCTTTGGCTATTTCATTGAATTACTTGGAGTTAAATCCGGTTGGCCATTTGGAATATATTCTTACGATGCTTCACTCGGTCCCCAAATTTTAGGTGTTCCGATGGTTGTTCCATTTGCGTGGGCCATGATCGCTCATCCAATTCTTTGCGCAACTCGTCGCGTTGCAGGTAGTTGGGTATTTCTTTACGGCGGCTTCGGCTTAATGGCCTATGACTTCTTCTTAGATCCACAAATGGTTTCTGCTGGTCGTTGGACCTGGGAAGTTACTGGCTCACATGTTCCATTCTCACCAGAAATTCCACTTTCAAATGCATTCGGTTGGTTGCTATCTGGAATGGCGTTAATCGCTATTTTGCATATCTCGCTGCCGCACGATCGTCGTAAAGTAAGTGCCAGCCTGGCAGCGGTAGATGTATTCCTAATTTGGACTTGGTTTGCTGGAGTTATTTCCAACTTATTCTTCTTTGATCGCCCTGGCGTCGCTCTTCTCTTCGGAGCAAGCTTCGGCCTGGTTTTAACGCCTTATGTGTTTTCGCGTTGGCTCGGCCGCCCTTAACAATTAGATGTCTACCGCACTCTTTATCTTTTCTGTCTTTCTGCTTTTAATCACTTCGATTAACTTCTTCACAATTCGCCGACCAAAACCAGTTCAGCAGATCACCTCCCCCATAACCGTATTGATTCCTGTGCGTAATGAAGCTGAAAATATCGCTGAGCTCATCGCGTGCCTCACCAACCAAAGTAATCTCGATTCCTTAGAAGTAATTTTTATCGATGATTCATCAGAAGATGGAACTGGAAAATTACTCAGTGACGCTAAAACCACCGGTGCGCCAATAAGAATTATCAACGCCCCAGCTTTGCCAAGTAATTGGCTTGGTAAACCTTGGGCGTTACAGCAAGGTTACTTAGTAGCAAGCGGTAAATTCATTGTTACTTTAGATGCCGATGTCCGCCTTGCACCCACTGCAATAGCACAGACCGTTGCCATGCTTGGAAAACGCGACTTCATATCTGCTTACCCAAAGCAAATTGCAAACACTTTCGCAGAGCGATTAGTGCAGCCGCTTCTGCAGTGGTCCTGGATGACAACGGTTCCATTGCGTATCGCCGAAAAATCTAGCCGCACATCCGTGGCCGTTGCCAACGGTCAATTCTTTCTTGTAAGAAAAGAAGCGCTCGATCAGATCGATGGCTTTAAGTTAATTGCTGAGCAAGTTTTGGATGACATGAAACTTGCCCGCGCCTTGATTGCATCTGGCTCTCGTGGCGGAGTTGCAGATGGATCAACGTTAGCCCAAACTCGTATGTATAAGAACTTTAATGAGATAAAGGCTGGTTACGGTAAGTCGCTTTGGAGCGCATTCTCAAATCCACTAGGTGCAACACTGGCTGTTACATTTATTTTTCTAACTGGAATCGCCCCAGTCCTAATCTTGCTTAACGGCAATCCAATCGGGCTCTTTACATACGAATTGATGGTTTTAACCCGTTTGCTTAGCGCAAAACGTTCAGGTGGACGCTTACTTGATTCACTACTGCATCCAATCTCATCGGCCATCTTGATCTATTTAATTATCTATAGTTGGCGTATGCGCGGCAAAGTTCAGTGGAAAGGGCGCACCTTGTGAGCGCAACCAAAGAACGCGTTGCCGTGATCGGTGCCGGAATGGGTGGAATGTGCACCGCAGCTCGTTTAGCCAAAGCAGGTTATGAAGTAACTGTCTTTGAATCATCTGATCGTCACGGTGGAAAATGTCGAACCGAATGGATCGGAAATTACGCCTTCGACACAGGTCCATCACTTCTAACTTTGCCAGCGGTCTATCGCGACTTCTTTCAACGTACAGGTGATGTGATGGGACGAGTGGTTGAACTGCAAGCGGTTAGCCCATCTTTTGATTATCGTTTCGCTGACGGTAGCGCCGTGCGTTTTGCCAATTTGTCACGTAAAGAAACTTTAGCCTCCATCGAAAAATCATTTGGAAGTTCATCAGCCCAGGAGTGGGACCAAATAATGCTCCAAGCAGAAGCGATGTGGGATGTCTCGCGCGAACCATTTATTGAATCAGAGTTGCGTTCGGTACTTTCGCTTTTGAAGCGTCCTACGCTGCTGCGAGATTTGAGAATAATTGCACCTTGGAAATCTCTGCGCGATCTAAAATTGAAAGACCAACGGTTGCGCAAGATTCTTGATCGCTACGCAACATATAGCGGCTCTGATCCCCGCGTTGCTCCTGCGGTACTTGCTTCGATTGCATTTGTAGAAGAAGCTTTTGGTGCCTGGCATATCAAGGGTGGCGTTGGAAAGTTAGCCGATGCGGTCTATCAAAGGTGTTTAGACCGTGGCGTGAAATTTGAGTTTAATGTAAGTGTTACTCAGATAAATCACGATGGCACAGCTACTACTGGAATCTCGCTTGCCGATGGCCGTGTTTTGGATTATTCAATAGTCGTTGCAAATGCTGATGCCACCGCGGTCTACAACAAGTTGATAACTGGGAAAGTAAAGAGGCTGCGTAAATAGCGTGCAAACCTGGCTAAAGCAGATCCCTCACTTGCCGGCTTCTCATTGCTGCTGGGCCTGCGCCCTAGTGAAAATGGGACTGGGCTTTCACACCACAACATCTTCTTTCCAGATGATTACGATGCAGAGTTTGTAGATATCTTTGATCGCAAAGAACCAGTGCAAGATCCCACAATTTATCTTTGCGCTCCGCAGGATGAAACAATGGTTAAGCATCCTGGCCACGAGGCTTGGTTTATCTTGGTAAATGCTCCGCGCCACGATACAAATGGCAAAGATGGTTTTAACTGGAACGATGCAGATTTTAACCATCGTTATGCAATGCAAATTATCGATTCACTTGAAGCTCGCGGGGTCTCAATTCGTGACCGCTTAGAATTGTTGGAGATCCGCACGCCGGCCGATTTACAAAGAACTGTTGCAGCCCCTGGTGGTGCGATTTATGGAACTTCCAGCAACGGTGCGCGTTCTGCCTTTATGCGCGCTAAGAATCGCTCACCTCTGAAAGGTTTATATTGCGTAGGAGGATCAGCACATCCTGGTGGCGGACTGCCGTTAGTTGGTTTAAGCGCCGAGATTGTTGCGCAAGCTATTGTGGGCAAAGCGGGCCACTAAGAAGAAACTAATTATCTGAAGTACTGCAAGTATTGAGATAGTTAAAGTAACTAACTGGAAACCCAGCGCATAAGAAACTAGCGCAATAAATATAAAACTAGCACGCACCGGACGCTCAGCAGGAGTAACAACACCAACATCGCCGATTCCTAGCCCACCTAGTCTTGCCCGCGCATACTCTTGAGTCGAGGCTATTGCATAAGTACCAAGAACTAACCAGGCCGGTGCACCGATTCGATAGGCCACATAAAACCAGAGCGCTTCACTGATGCGATCGGCGCTGGCATCCAAAATGGCACCGAATGTACTTTGCCGCTTTTGAAATATCGCAACGCTGCCATCAATACCATCGGCGTAGAGTGAGAGAACTAGAAGTGGAATAGCCCAACCCGAGAGTGGATTTGCCGCCATTGCAATTGCAAAGAGAACTCCGAGCAGAGTCAAAACATTTGGAGTGATGCGTAATTTAGAAAGAACTTTGGCAGAAGAAAATGAGATTGCCAGCCAGGTCTTTACTATTCCTTTTATTTCGGCTCCCCCGTGCAGAGCGCTCCAGGTGGAGTTAAATTCGCTTTTCTTCATGCCCTTTTCTTATCTTTGATTTGCTCAAAAATCTCTCGCGTAGCAGTCGATGTATTCATCGTATAGAAATGTAAACCAGGAACTCCAGAAGCCAGCAACTCTTCACATAATTTCGTGGCTAGTTCAACGCCTAACTTTCGAACATCATCTGGGTTATCTTTTATCTTTTCAAAGGCGTTTGATACTGCGCCTGGAATCGGAGTTCCGCTTAACTCAGCCATACGATTTAATTGATTTACATTTGTAACTGGCAAGATTCCAGCGATTATCGGTAACTGTGATCCGCGAGCAGATAATTTATCAACTAGCGCTTTCCATTTATCTGCTTCAAAGAAGAATTGGGTGGTGGCAAATGTTGCTCCTGCGGCTTCCTTGCGGATAAGGGTTTCAATGTCGGCTACAAAATCTCCATCTGATGCAGGGTGGCCATCTGGAAATGCTGCAACACCAATTGTGAAGCCACCAAAATCTGCGGCAAGTGAAACTAATTCATCTGCGTGATTTAAACCGCCTGGAGTTGGCGACCAAGGTGCGCGTGGTCCACCTGTGGGATCACCGCGAAGTGCCAAAATATTTTGAATTCCAGCAGCTTGATAGCGAGTTAAAATTTCCACTAACTCATCGCGTGTTGATCCAACGCAAGTAAGGTGAGCAACAACTGGAAGCTTTGTATGTTCGGTGATCTCAGAAGTAATGCGAATTGTGCGATCACGCGTTGATCCGCCTGCGCCATAGGTAACGGAAATGAAGTCCGGAGCAATCGGTTCAAGGGCAGTTATTGCGCTCCAAAGGCGGGTTTCACCCTCTTGATCCTTGGGCGGGAAAAATTCAAAGGAGTATGTGACCGCTTCCCCAACTCGTGTCATGCGCATCTCCATGCGGTCAGGGTACCGTTGCGCCGTGGTTAACGATGCGCGTGGCACG
>JBIIPL010000062.1:0-7790 GCA_044342645.1 Candidatus Planktophila sp.
AGACAAGGGCTTCTACTGCCACGTTAAGGGACTTAGCACAACTAAGTTCGGACCAGTTGCTTACACAATTACAGCAACAGGTGCAGATGCAGCAAAGACTGCCGTAAAAACATCAGCAACGGTTACATTTGCTGACAACGTTGCTACAAAGGCTGTTCTTGCAGGTCCTGCATCAGCAGCTCCTGGTGCAGCAGTTGACTACACAATCACACTTACAGAGAAGAACGGCTACCCAGTAGCTGATCAGGTCTACGGTGTTGGAAATGCTCCTGGCGGAGTTCTCTTCGCTACTCGCGTTGCTTCAGGATGGTCAACAGCACCATTCGCAACAACAGACTCATTCACAGCCAAGTCAGGTGTGATCACATCTAAGGGAACAATGCCTATCGCTGGAACAGCTACAGGTACTTGGACACTTGCAGGCGATGGACTTCAGTTACTTGCAACTGATGCAATTGACAAGACCATCGGTAAGACGACACTTACTGTTTCTACAGAGACTGCTAACGCAGCAGCTGATGCAGCAACACAGGCAGCAGAAGAAGCAGCAGCAGCAGCACAAGATGCTACTGATGCAGCTTTGGATGCTACAACTGCCGCAGAAGCAGCCGGAGCCTTGGCTCAGGAAGCTGTTGATGCAGTTGCTGAACTATCAGCACAGGTCACTACATTGATCGCCGCTCTAAAGAAGCAGATCACTACATTGACCAACCTAGTAATCAAGATCCAGAAGAAGGTCAAGGCTTAATTAGCCTCGATCTTTTAAAGATCTAGAACCGAAACCCGGTTCCCTCTACGGAGGGGGCCGGGTTTCGGCTTTTAATAAGCAAGTTTGTGGGCGGTTAAGCGGTAAAGAGAAAGTAAGATGACGCTCATGTTGAAGTTGACCGCAGAGAAATCTCTTGCCCAGCTATTAATGTTCGGCGGAGCATTTATTTCGATTTTGGTTTGGACGACAGTTACAGATCCTGTGAATGTAACGAAACTTCTGGCACTCGGTGGAGTTGCGGGCGCGGCAATAGCAATATCGGTCTTTTTTGGCGCCAAAGATCTTTGGAGAAACTATAAATTACCGGTTTCTTTGCTGACATTATTCTTACTCACGGTTTTAAACTCTGTATTTCAAAGTGAAGCACCAAGTAGTCAGCTTCTATATGGCGCCTACGGCAGAAATACAGGGTTAGTTACTTATGTATTACTGATTTTTCTTTTCATATCTGCGATGTCACTCTCACAGAACGCTAGTTTTCTAAAGATTTCTTATGGAATATTAATTGCGGGTGCTGTAAATGTTGGGTACTCATTATGGGTGATTCTCTTTGGTGATTTTATCGGCTGGAGCAATCCATACGGAAATATTCTTGGCACCTTCGGAAATCCAAATTTTATAGGTTCGTATCTAGGCATCTTTGCTAGTGTTCTTTTTGCGTACATCATTAAACCAAATTTAAAATTGGTATATCGAGTATCATTATCCTTAGTTCTACTTCTTACTTTTATTGAAATCAAGTCATCGAACGCTATTCAAGGAATAGTTGTTGCTGGAGGTGGAATTTCACTTGTAGGCTTCTTTTTCCTGAGGTCTAAATTCAAATCAAATGTTATCCCGGCAATTTACTCAGCAGCAGTTTTTGTTATTGGGATTATCGCAGCAATGGGTGCGTTACAAAAAGGTCCATTAACAAGCCTGATTTATAAAAACTCTGTTTCATTACGCGGTGAATACTGGCAGGCAGCTTGGAATATGGGAAACAAATTTCCATTCTCGGGCGTCGGCATGGATTCCTACGGAGATTGGTATCGCCAATTACGAGATGACCAAGCGTTAGTCAATCCGGGTCCAAATACGATAACCAATGCAGCACATAACGTAATTCTTGATCAATTCGCTTATGGTGGATGGCCAATGCTGCTTGCTTATTTAGCAATATTTCCTCTCGTAATTCTTGCCATACTGAGAGTCTCGCTAAGAAGCCGTGAATTTAATTTTACTTTTATCGCTTTAGCAGTGGCTTGGATTTGTTACCAGGTGCAATCGGTTATCAGTATTAATCAAATAGGGCTTGCTATTTGGGGATGGATTCTGGGCGGGTCACTAATCGCTTATGAAAAAGTAACTAGACCTAGCCAAGGCCCAGAGACAAAGAATTTGATCCCAAGTGGTAGGAAAGTAAAGAATAAAGAAAGCCTTGGTATCTCACCCTTGATGACCGGCATATTGGGAGCAGTCGTTGGACTATTAATAGCGGTTCCGCCATATAGCTCTGATTCGGCTTGGAATTCGGCTTTGAAATCAGGGGATCTGAATAAAATCGAAAAAGCTTTACAAACGAGTTACTTAACTCCACAAAATTCAAATCGCTATGTTGCACTTTTCCAGCTTCTTGAAGCGAACAAATTGTTTGACCTTTCTTACAAGTATGCAAAAATTGCAACCGAATTTAATCCGCACTCATTCGAAGCATGGCAAATGCTCTATTATTCTCAAAATGCAACTCCTGCTGAAAAAACTCTCGCCAGAAATAATCTTTTAAAGATGGACCCGCTCAACCCAAATATTTTTACTGTATCCCAACAATGAAAGTAGCAATTATTGGGCAAGGGTACGTAGGCCTAACCATCGCAGCCTTCGCATCAAAAGATCATCAGGTGATTGGCTTTGATAAGAGCGCTGAAACGGTAGTGCGCTTAAATAAAGGAATTTCGCACATCGAAGGCGTGGAATCTAGTGACTTAGCAACAGCAATTGCATCAGGCAAGTATTTGGCTACGACAAACCCAGCTGACATTTCAGATGCCGAAATAGTAGTAATTGCTGTGCCAACACCACTGACGGCAGATAGAAAACCAGATTTATCATTTATAGATTCAGCTTGTAAGACTATAGGTCTAGCGCTAAAACGAAGCGCACTCATAATCAATGAGTCAACATCATTCCCTGGGACGCTTCGTGACTATATAAAACCGCTGGTTGAAAAGTATTCAGATAAGAGGTTTGATCATTTATATGCGATTTCACCCGAGCGCGTAGATCCAGGCAGAACTGACTGGAATCAGAAAAACACTCCAAGACTTTATGCTGGATTGACGAAAGAGGCATCCGATCAGACTCGCAATTTTTATTCGACATTTTGCGACAATTTGATTGAAGTTTCATCACCAGAGGTTGCAGAGGCAGCAAAGTTATTTGAAAATACCTTTAGACAGGTGAATATTGCACTCGTTAACGAGTTTGCTGAAATTGCACATGCACTTGGTATTTCGGTGCACGAAACGTTGGATGCTGCCAACACTAAGCCTTATGGCTTTATGAAATTTAATCCAAGTGCTGGGGTCGGTGGACACTGCATCCCGGTTGATCCGAGTTATTTGGCGCACGCAGCAGCAGCTAAAGGCATTCCAGCGACATTTATAGAAAGAGCCAATGAAGTGAATCTAGAAATGCCTAAATATATTGTGGCTCGCGTCCAGGCAGATAACGGCGGTTCTTTAAAGGGCAAGAAGGTTCAAGTAATTGGAGTTTCCTATAAACCAAATGTGGCCGATGTTCGTGAAACGCCAGCGGAATTGGTTATTGAAGAGCTTAAGCGAGTTGGTGCAAATGTGAATTGGCATGATGACGTCGTGGGGAAATGGAAAGACGAAAAATCCACACTTCTTGGCGGTGCTGAAGTAGCGATAGTGGTTACTTTGCATGATGTGGTTGATAAGAAAGCGGTATTGGCTAGCGCACCTTATGTTTTCGATACAACTGGTAGGATTAGCGGCGCTAAAGGGCTTTAGACAGTTTCATCTCTGCTACTACATCATCAATAATTGCATCTAAAGTGTTTATTGGCTCCCAGCCAATCGCGTTCTTAATCTTTGTTATATCCGGTACGCGGCGTTGCATATCTTCAAAGCCTGCGGGGTAGGCCTGATCGTAAGGTGTGTAGGTAATTGAGGAAGTTGATTTGGTGCGCTCGATGATTTTCTCAGCCAGTTGCTTGATGGTGGTTTCACCAGTTCCACCGATGTTGTAAACCTGACCGATTGATGAATCCGTTGTGGCAAGCGTGAGTATTGCCTTGACGGCATCTTGCACGTGGCAGAAGACGCGTGATTGTGTGCCATCGCCGTAAATCGAAATTGGTTCATTCTTTAGCGCTGATTGCACAAAGCGTGGAAGCACCATTCCGTAACGACCAGTTTGGCGCGGACCGACGGTATTGAAGAGGCGCACAGTTGTTACTTTGAGTTGTTTGGTTAGAAAGAGTGCGTGAGCGATCGCTTCTTCAAGGGCTTTGGCATCTGAGTAAGTCCAGCGGATTTTTTGTGGAGCTCCGACTACGCGGTCTGATTCTTCATTTAGCGGTTGCTTTGTATTCTTGCCGTAAATTTCTGATGTGCTGGCGATGATTAATCGTTTATTCAACTTGGTTGCAGCGTTTAGAACGACTTCTGAACCAGTGAAGTTAATTGAAACAGATTCGATTGGGTTTTCTAGGATTGTGTTTACGCCAAGAGCTGCAGCCATGTGAAGTACGAGATCGGCAGGTGCCATCAACTTTTCAACTAGGGCACCATCGCGGATATCACCTTGATGGATTTCGATTTGATCTTTGATGTGGGCGATATTGGCGGCTGACCCCGTGGACATATTGTCGAGGATTGAGACTTGGTGGCCTTGTGCGATCAGCGCATCACAGAGGTGAGAGCCGATAAAGCCGGCTCCACCGGTGATGAAAACGCGCATGGAGGAAAGTCTAACGCTTGCTACAGAGCGAATATGCGAGAGAATAGCCAAAGTCTGAGGATTTAAGGATTGCGAGCAAGAATGTCGAAGAAGACCGTTTCAAAAAAGCCACTATTTGGCAATCGTCTTGATCAAAAGTTAATGGCGATCCCATTAATTGTGCTTTTGATTAAATTTGTCTTGCTTTTCAATATCCCTAACCACGCATGGATCGGTGCCGACGGGGAAAACTACATCGGTGGTTTAGAAGCTTTATTAAAAGACGGCTATTTTTCAAAGAACTCACTTTTATCTTACTGGCCTGCCGGTTACCCGCTGTTAATGTACGTATTTGGGTCTGTGAGTCGATCCAACACCTTGGTAATCATGGCGGTATTACAGTCTATTTTATATGCAGTGTCATCATTGTATTTTGTTCGCGAGTTAGCAAAAACCCATCTAGCAAAGTATTGTTTCTGGGTTGCCTGGATACTAGCCATTAATCCAACCCTGTCGCTTAGTAGTATGGTTATCGGATATGAGATTATTCCTGCATCAATTTTTCTATTCGCAATGGTATTTTTCATGCGCGATTACAGATTAAAAAACAATTCCATTATTTCAAAAAACTCAATGCTTGCGGCTTTACTTTTCTCGCTTAGTTGCTTTGTCCAACCTCGCTTCCTTTTGACGGCCGCGATATTTTTCATACTGTGGGCTTTTTTGACTAAACCAAAAAGAGTTATTCCAATATTTGTGGGAGTCACGCTTATAATCACCGCATTACTTCCAATTTCTCTAGCGCTTCGAAACTCACACGCCAACGGCTTTAAGGCCATTTCTACAAATTTAGGTGTAACAATGAATCTTGGAGCTGGATCAGGAGCATCTGGTAAATATGAGCCAGAAGGGCAGTACGGAGTTCCTTGCTCAAAGATTGAGGGCGATGCGGCACAGCAAGATTCTCATTTAGTTGGATGTGTAATCAAATGGTACTTAACAAATCCCACGGAAGCAGCGCCCCTCTTAATTCGAAAGGCCAAGTATTTTTGGGCACCTTGGTTTGGTCCAGAAGTCGCAGGATCAATGAATAGAAATCCCTGGTTACAAAACCACCCACTTAAGTCAGTGGCTATTAACAGCGCGGAAGGCAATAATTTAGTTTATGGTCGTTCGGGGCAACTCATTTCTTGGACTTGGATGGCTGGTGGACTTCTTTTCTTGTATCTAGGTTTCCGTAGAATGTGGAATGCCCATGGCTTGGTAAGAAACTTAGGAGTTTTTTCCATAATGATTGTTGTTACGAACTGGATGATTTCACTTGGAACTCTTGGAGATCATCGAATGCGCGTCCCGATCATGACCCTAAGTCTTTTGCTTCAGTGCGTCGGATTCTTAAGCTTATTTGGAAAAAAGTGGCTGATAGAAAAAGATACTCATAAATATGAAAAACTCAAATGATTTCTGTAAAGAATGCGTTTCTGGATTGCATAAGTAATGCGTAATTTTAGTGGCGCAGAGAATTGGGTACGGAAGCACTTCTTTATTTATAGAGTTGTAAGAAGTGCTGCACCATTTATATGCAAATACATAGCTCTGGAGGATGGGTTCGAAGTTTTAAAGTATATAACACCCACCGACAGTGAATTAGTTGCACTTGATATTGGTGCAAACGACGGCACTTCAATACGAATGATTCGTAGATTCCAGAAATCAGCAAGAGTCATTGCATTTGATCCTATAACTCGGCCTCGATTTAATTTACGAAATGTTGATTTCAAGGAATATGCATTAAGTAACACCGAAGAGAGATTTAGCCTTTTTACTCCAATAGTTCATGGGAAAGCCCTCACCCAGTACTCATCTTTCCATTCAGAAAAACTTCGCCGACAAATCGAGCATGACCTGGGGCTGACGGCAACTGATTACGGAATTATTGAAAAAACTGTAGAGGCGCATAAGCTTGATTTGCTAAATTTACAACCATTTTTTATCAAAATAGACGTAGAAGGGGCAGAGAAAGCTGTTCTCGAAGGGTCATTTGTAACGATAGATAGCCACCTTCCAATAATTTTGGTCGAAATTCAGAATGTTGAAACTTATTTATTTATTTCTAGTGAGATGAAAAAACATGAATATGTGTGCATCTCTCTCGACCCGAGATCAAATCTCAAAAATGGGAAAGTACAATCAAACATAATTAGTGAATATCGTAATTTTCAAAACAATTACGTCTGGATTCCAATGAATCCCTCCCCTAGTTGGAGATTTACTCAATAACTCGGTTAGCTTTGATCAAACTCTCAGGTTCATAGGGCATGGTTTAGGTATGAAATCGCCGACTTTCCGCAAGTACTCATCTGCCGGCACTGATTGGGCGGCTTGGTTATTGGGTATTGGTTTGGGGCTGACTCTGGCGTTGCAAGTGACGACGATGCGTCAGAGCGATATTAATTCTGTATATGCAGCCGTTGCTTCGATCTCGCGTCTTGCTGCACTTACCGGCACATACTTTTCAATCGTTGGCATTTTCTTGGTGGCGCGAATTCCTTGGGTAGAACGCGGTGTGGGGCACGATCGATTGGTGACGTGGCATCGCAAGTTGGGGCCGTGGAGCTTGTATCTAATTGGTGTACACGTTTTATTTGTAATTTTAAGTTTTGCTGGGCAGGATCAAGTTTCGATGGCCGTTGAACTCTGGCGGATGCTCAATGACTTCGGATGGATGTGGCCGGCGCTGGCTGGATTTATTTTGATGGTGATGGCTGGGGTGACTTCATATAAAAAAGCGCGCGCCAAGATGAGTTATGAAACTTGGTGGATCATCCACGTTTACACATACATTGCAGTTGCGGCATCGTTTATGCATCAAGTTGTAAACGGGCAGATGTTTATCGATCATCCGCTAAATCGTGCGTATTGGACTTTTCTTTATGTGGCGATGGCCTTTGCAATCATCTGGTGGCGAATCGGTATTCCTTTAGGGCGATCACTTCGCCACAACCTGCGCGTGGATAAAGTTGTTATTGAAGGACCTGGTGTTGTCTCTGTTGTGATGAAGGGGCGAAAGCTAACT
>JBIIPL010000063.1:0-7639 GCA_044342645.1 Candidatus Planktophila sp.
TGCCACCCGTTCTACACCGGCAAGCAGCGCATCCTCGATACTGGTGGACGCGTCGCGAAGTTCGAAGAGCGTTTCGGAAAATCTGCATCTAAGTAGCTTTCTAAAGAGACCGCATCGCAGCCGTAAAGGTTGCGGCGCGGTCTCTTTATTTTTATCTATATTTTTATTTTGTATTGATTAGCTCAACTGTAGGAAAGGAGAAGCCAGATGAGTAACGATCGCTTTGCATCCGCCCACGAAATGGTGCGCGAATATCAAGAACTTGAAAAGCAGATGGCCGATCCTTCAATCCACGAAGATCAAGGCAAAGCTCGCCAACTCGGTCGCCGCTATGCCCAACTTGGTCCAGTAGTTGCGGGCTTTAATGCTTGGAAATCTGCCGCCGATGACTTAGACGCAGCAAAAGAGATGGCTCTCGAGGATCCTTCTTTTGCTTCTGAACTACCTGCAATGGAGGCAAGCGTTGAAACTGCTGCCGATAAATTAGAAGAACTTTTGTTGCCACGTGATCCCAATGATGATCGCGATGTGATTATTGAAGTTAAAGCAGGCGCTGGTGGAGATGAATCAGCGCTCTTTGCTGGTGATTTAGTCCGTATGTACCAACGCTATGCCGAAAAGCGTAATTGGAAAGTTGAGATCATTGATATGACCGAATCTGATCTCGGTGGCTACAAAGATATTTCAATGGCGATTAAATCCAAGGGAACACCTGAACCCGGAACAACTCCATATGCACGTTTGAAATTTGAAGGCGGAGTACACCGGGTGCAACGTGTTCCGGAAACCGAGAGCCAGGGACGTATTCACACATCAGCCGCTGGTGTACTTGTATTGCCTGAAGCGGAAGAAGTTGATGTTGAGTTAAATATGAACGATGTCCGCGTAGATGTTTATCGTTCGTCAGGACCTGGTGGACAGTCGGTTAACACCACTGATTCTGCAGTTCGTTTAACCCACGTTCCGACCGGAATCGTCGTCTCTTGTCAGAATGAAAAGTCACAGCTGCAAAATAAAGAGTCCGCGCTTCGTATTTTGCGCGCTCGTTTGTTGGCGGATGCGCAAGAGAAAGCGGAGGCTGCAGCGATGGCCGAGCGCAAGAGCCAGGTGCGCACCGTTGATAGATCAGAACGTATCCGCACGTACAACTATCCGGAAAATCGTTTAAGCGATCACCGCGTCAATTACAAATCAAATAACCTAGATTCAGTTTTAAATGGTGAGTTAGATGATGTTGTTCAGGCGCTTCTTGATGCCGATAAAGCAGCGAAACTCTCTTCTACGAATTAATATGAGTGAAGTAAAATCTTTATTGCGTTCTGCCAAGGAACGGCTGGCCGCATCTGATATCCAAGAAGTCGATGCTGAACATCTCTTCGCCTACGTTTTAGGTATTTCTCGAATGGATCTTCACAACACGGTAAAGGTGGAGGCAACGTTAAAAGGGCTCGGTGACTTTGGGGTAATTGAAGATACCTTCGCCAAATTAATTTCACGGCGTGCAGCGCACGAACCTTTACAGTACCTAACCGGCACAGCGTATTTCCGACATTTAGAGATCGAAGTTGGCCCTGGTGTTTTAGTACCGCGTCCAGAAAGTGAATTACTGGTTGATGCAGTACTTACCCACATTGCAAATTTAGAGAAGAAAACTGCGGGAGAGATTTCGGTAATTGATTTAGGCGCAGGATCTGGCGCGCTAGCCCTGGCGATTGCAACGGAAGCGCCACGTTCTCGAGTAATCGCAGTTGAAAAAAGTGCCGAAGCGATTAATTGGTTAAAGAAGAATGTGGCAAAGATTTCTGAAAATGTGCGCGTAGTTGAAGGCGATGTTGCAGATGTTCTACCTGGCGTTAAGTGCGACATTATTATTGCCAATCCACCATATGTTCCCAATAACCAAAGCCTGCCGCGCGATGTTGCAGAACATGAGCCGCATATTGCACTCTTCGGCGGAGCCACTGGATTAGAAGTGCCAAAAGTTTTCATCGATGCTGCGGCTCGTTTGTTAAAGCGCGGGGGAGTCTTGGCAATTGAACATACCGAAGAGCAAGGTGCGGCGATCGATGCGCTGCTATCTCGCGATTTTGTTGACATTGCACTTCATCAAGATTTAACTGGTCGTCCACGTTGGACTTCTGCGGTGAGGAAATAAATGGCACGCCACGATCTTTCACAAGGTGACTTGTCTGAGCACGTAGCAACCGCTGTCACTGCACTAAAAGATGGTTATGTAATTGTGGCTCCGCTGGAACATAGCTATGCGCTAATCACCGATGCTTTTATGCACGATGCGGTGCGCGCAATGCACGTTTTACGTGGAGATGCGCTGGGAGTGGCTTCGCAAGTTGCTATTGCTAATCGAGATTTGATTGATGGAATTGCTCGTGATATTTCTGCCGAAGCACGACTGTTGATGCAGAACTTTTGGCCAGGGCTACTTTCATTAAACCTAAAACCCCAAGCAGGACTAAATTGGGATTTAGGTGATGGAAATACTCTTGATCAAATCAGTGTGCGAATTCCAAATTCACAATTCATTTTAGACGTTCTTAAGAAATCTGGTCCGGTTGCGATCGCAAGCGCTGCGCTAGTTAGAAGTTCTGCAATTAGCGATAGCGCAGATATTTCTTATTTGGATACAGATGTTGCAGCAATTTTCACGGCTGGGGTGCTGCCCAAAGGTGGCGTAAGTACAGTTATAGATCTCACAGGTATCCGAAAGCGGATTGTGCGGGAAGGCGCTATCTCAAGTAGCGAAATTACCGCCCTCTTACCCGACATTTCTCGCGAGTAAGGCTTAGGCTTGCGCGCATGAGTTCAGAGACATTTTACGGCCCCGATTTCGCGCTACTTAGCCAGCAGGACCCAGATATTGCAGCGGTCTTGCTTTCTGAGCTAAAGCGCCAGCAAACGAATTTGCAGTTAATCGCATCCGAAAATTTCACTTCTCGCGCAGTTCTTGCAGCACTTGGCTCAACTCTTTCCAATAAATATGCCGAGGGTTATCCCGGAAAACGTTATTACGGTGGGTGTGAAGAAGTTGATAAAGCAGAAGTTATTGCCATCGATCGCGCGAAATCTTTATTCGGCGCAGAGCATGCCAACGTACAGCCACATTCTGGAGCCAGCGCTAATGTCGCGGTATATCAAGCATTTACTAAACCAGGTGACACCGTTCTTGCCATGTCACTGCCACACGGTGGCCACTTAACTCACGGATCACCAGTTAATTTCTCTGGAAAGTGGTTTAACGTTGAGTCATACGGTGTTCGCCAAGATAACGAACTAATTGATTACGACGAACTTCGCGATATCGCTATTCGAACCAAGCCAAAGATGATCTGTTCTGGTGCAACCGCGTATCCATCACTAATTGACTTTGAAAAAGTTCGCGCTATTTGCGATGAAGTTGGCGCAATTATGTGGGTGGATGCTGCGCACTTCATTGGATTGGTGGCAGGTAAAGCGATTCCATCACCGGTGCCTTATGCAGATGTTGTCTCATTTACAACACATAAAGTTTTACGCGGTCCAAGAGGCGGAATGATCTTGGCTAAGGCTGAACACGCCGCCGCAATTGATAAGTCGGTCTTCCCGGGTATGCAAGGTGGACCAATCATGTCTGCCGTTGCTGGCAAGGCAATTGCACTTGCTGAATGTGCAACCCCGGCTTACCAAAAGTACGCCAAGGATGTAATTGTTAATGCCAAAGCCTTAGCGGCAGCACTTGAAGCAGAAGGAATGCGCGCAGTATCTGGTGGAACACAAACTCACTTAGCGCTTATGGATATTCGCGCCACTGGAGTTACTGGAAAAGTTGCAGATGAGCGATGTGGCTTAGCCGGAATTGTTATGAATAAGAATTCCATTCCTTATGATCCAGAGAAGCCAGGAATTACCAGTGGAATCCGCGTTGGAACTCCAGCAACAACGACACAAGGTATGGGTGTTGCGGAGATGAAGATCATTGCTTCATTTATCGCGCGTGCAATTAAGACAGATGATGCCAACGCCTTAGCCGCAATTAAATCTGAGGTACACGCGCTAACTGCGCGCTTCCCAATTTACACAGCGTAAGGAAGCAATCGGGTGCGCGAGTATTTAGTAACGCTGCTGCTGGCAGCTGCGCTCTGCTACATCATTACTCCGCTGGTCCGTAAATGGGCGCTGCATTTCGGTGCTGTCGCACAAATTCGCAAGCGCGATATCCATGTTGTGCCAACGCCACGTTGGGGTGGATTGGCGATGTGGCTATCAATGTCTGCCACCTTTTTAATTGTCGGCAATTTGGAGCTTGTTGGAAAATCTTTTGGCCGTGATGCGCAAGGTATTTTCTTAGCTGGCACATTCCTGGTTCTGCTGGGAATGCTCGATGATAAATATGAGTTAGATGCGATTACTAAGTTGGCTGGACAGGCGCTAGCAGCCGGCATCTTGTTGTTATACGGAATTCAAATCCTGTGGTTGCCAATTAATGGCGTAACTATGTTGCCGCCAAGTGTTGGTCAATTGCTTACCGTCTTGATAGTGCTCATCACCATTAACGCAGTCAATTTTATTGATGGCTTAGATGGATTAGCCGCCGGAATTGTGGCAATTTCAGGTTCTGCCTTCTTCGCCTTTGCTTACTTACTGACAGTGGTTTACGGCTTTAATCGCGCTGGCGCCCCATCGCTTATAACCGCGATCGCAGTCGGTGTGTGCTTAGGTTTCTTGCCACATAATTTTTATCCTGCCCGCATTTTTATGGGAGATTCGGGATCAATGTTTTTAGGGTTAATGCTCGCCGCTTCTGCAATTACCTTGACCGGACAAGTCGATCCAAATGCCATCAGTGAAGAAAAGCTTGGGCCAGCGCTCTTGCCTTTACTTCTACCATTTGCGGTTCTTGCTATTCCATTAGCTGATTTAACGCTAGCAATATTTCGCCGCATTCGCGCCGGCAAATCTCCATTTACGTCAGATAAAGAACATCTGCATCATCGCATCATGCGCGCAGGTAATACCCAGGTACGTACTGCAGGAATTATGTATTTATGGACCGCAACGATTGCATTCCCAGTGAGCGTTTCTGCTTTTGCACCGCTCTGGGTCTCAGCAGTTTTTGCAGGCGCTATGCTGGCATTTACAATTAACTTTAGTCGTGGCAAATCCAAATCTTTTCGCCATCTAGAAAGTGCAGACCATGAATAAAGAGAAATCTAATGAATCTCAGCTTTTGCGTGGCGCTTTTCGTCCAACTTTAATTGTTGGGGTAATTGCAATTGCACTCTTTTCTGCACTGCGCGGGCTGAGCGGTTTTTACGGCGCACTCCTTGCACAATTCATTGTTGCGATCTATTTCATAATTCATATCTTGGTATCTAGATTGACTCGCAATTTAGATCCCATCAGCACAATGGCTATGGCGCTATTTTCTTATTTCGCCAAGTTATTCTTTTTGGGGCTCTTTCTCTGGGCCTTGGCCAAATACACCGATCGTCAGACTATTGACCGCCTTAGCTTTGGCGCCGCCGCTTGTGCGCTGACAATTGCCTGGCTCGGCGGGGAGATCGCCAGTTACCTCAAACTCAAAACTCATCTACCATTGCCAACACAAGCATTGCCAACACAAGCCAAATCGTAAGCACCATCCACGGAGGTCCAAGTGAGTAACAGCAGTCATAACAAGCGCGACGAGAACGCAATGTGGACGATCTTTGGTTACCTACTTTCTGGCCTGCTCTTTTGGGGTGGGGTCGGGTATGCCGCTGATAAGTGGCTGGGAACGAGCTACCTGACTCTGGCTGGGCTGATCGTTGGAATGGGCGGGGCCATTTACTTGGTGTGGCTCAGGTTCGGCCGCGAGTAGTGGTCCGACCCATAAAGACGGTTCGGCCGTGAGTGACCAGCCCCACGCTTAAAACCCCGTTTTTGGATTTCACAGGTAGAGGCTTTTCCGAATAAGGTTGCCCCGTTATAGGCCACCCATAAGTAATAGCTACATATATTGGAGTTCGAGTGCTCTCGTTTGTTCTTTCCAGTGCTGAAGGCGAAGGCTTTGTCCCGCCGAGTACCAAAGACTTCGAACTGCCACCCATTTTTGGTGACAATCCGTATACAACTAAACCAATTTTTCTAGTTATTTTTTCTGTCATTCTGATTTCAGTTTTCTTTATCGCAGCCTCACGAAAAGCAGCGGTCGTGCCTTCCAAGCTGCAATTCGCTGGTGAAAGCGTTTACGCATTTGTCCGTAACGACCTTGCCAAAGATGTAATCGGCCACGAATTCCTTCGTTTTGTGCCATACCTCTTCACTCTTTTTACTTTTATTCTTGTAAATAATCTCTTTGGAATTATTCCAATAATTCAATTCCCAACGATGTCCCACGTTGGATTCGCTTACGTCTTGGCGATGTTCACATTCTTTGTTTTCCACTATGTAGGCGTTCGCAAGCATGGTTTATACAAGTACATCAAAGAGATCATGTTTATGCCAGGTGTCCCGAAGGCTGCTTACATTTTGATTACACCTCTTGAAATTCTTACCTTCTTCTTAGTTCGTCCCTTGACGCTGTCACTGCGTCTTTTTGCAAATATGTTTGCGGGCCACTTGTTGTTGCTCGTATTTATCTTGGGTGGAGAACATCTTGCCCAAGGTGCAATCGGTTTGAAGTTGGTTAGCCCATTTGCCTTCGGTATCGGCATTGTGTTGACCTTCTTCGAGTTCATGGTCCAATGTCTTCAGGCGTATATCTTTACACTGTTGACCGCTTTGTATATCGCCGGCGCCCTTGCCGACGAGCACTAACACCTAACGAAAGGCAGTAAAAAATGGAAGGCACACTCAACCTGGTCGGTTTTGGCCTCGCAGCAATTGGTCCTGGTATTGCAACCGGACTTATCTTCGCCGCATATATCAACGGCGTTGCACGTCAGCCAGAAGCACGTAGCGTTCTACAGCCAATCGCGTTCCTTGGATTCGCGCTCGCTGAAGCTCTCGCACTCTTCGGTCTCGTTCTAGCATTCGTTCTCTAATTAGCGCAGAAATAACTCTGAACTGATTATGACAAGATTTGATTTTGCCGCAGAGGGAGAGAAACTCAACCCACTGATTCCGCATACATCGGAAATCATCGTGGGCGCAGTTGCATTTTCACTTCTCTTCCTCGTATTGCGCAGCAAAGTGGTGCCAATGTTCGAAAAGGCATTCACTGCACGCACTGAGGCAATTCAAGGTGGAATGGAGCGCGCTGAAAAGGCGCAGCTCGAAGCGCAACGCGCGCTTTCTCAGTACAACGTTCAGCTTTCAAAAGCGCGCGAAGAAGCACAAACACTTCGCGAAGAAGCTCGTGTGCAAGGCGTATCCATTGTTGAAGAACTTCGTGCGAAAGCACAAGAAGAAGCAGCGCGCATTACCGCCGCTGCACACGCATCCATTGAAGCCGAACGTCAGCAAGCAGTTACTTCACTTCGTAATGAAGTTGGTGCACTCGCTGTTGAACTCGCTTCAAAGATTGTCGGCGAAGCACTTGATGACCAGGCTCGTCAATCACGGATCGTTGACCGTTTTCTTGATGATCTAGAGAAGAGTAAGTAAGAAAAATGAGAATTCACCTCGGAGGCAGCAGTCGTCAGTCACTTGTGGCTGCACGCAC
>JBIIPL010000064.1:0-7636 GCA_044342645.1 Candidatus Planktophila sp.
CTTCCCTTAAAAAAGCGATGTTGCCATTGGTAGCCGCTTTAGGTGGGATGGCAGTTCCAGCCTTGATCTATTTAGCAATCGCAGGCGGAGTTGCGCCAGAAGGTTGGGGAGTTCCGGTAGCAACTGATATTGCTTTGGCGGTTGGATTGCTGACCATGCTCGGCCCCAGCGTTGCTGCTTCATTGCGGTCTTTCTTGCTTGCACTTGCCGTGATAGATGACATTGGAGCAATTCTTGTTATCGCATTTGTTTATTCAACGGGAGTTAAATTCTCGTGGCTGGCAGCAAGTGCTCTCTCTGTTCTTTTTATCGCAGCCCTACAAAAAGTAAGAGTTACTTCGATTTTCATCTATTCCGCATTTGCATTCGCTTTGTGGTTCTCGCTCTACAAAACTGGCGTTCACCCAACTCTGGCTGGAGTAATTCTTGGTCTAATGACCCCAAATATCGCGCATGGGGGATCTGATCTAGAGGATCTAGAGGATGGAACCGTTTCCACCATTGAATGGTTGGAGCATAAGTTTCATCCAATCAGTACCTTCTTTGTGGTTCCTCTTTTTGCTTTTGCAAATACTGGAGTGGTTATTACTTTGGAATCAATTGAAGGAGCGGTTGAATCAAAGATCGCCTGGGGAATTTTCTTCGGACTAGTAATAGGAAAACCAATCGGTGTATTAATGGCGGCAATCGCAGCTAAAAAAGCAAAGATTGCCGAAATGCCCGATGGCGTGGGCAAGGCATCGCTGCTAGCAACTGGAAGTGCAGCCGGAATTGGCTTTACTGTGGCGATCTTTATCGCCAATCTCGCTTTTGACGACCCGCAAACTCAGGATTTTGCTGTCCTTGCGATTATTCTCGCGTCAGTTGTTAGTGGAGCGCTCTCAACTGCGATATTTAAAATAAGCGCAAGAAAGTGATTTAAAAAAGTAGAGAGCCCACCTTTTTACGGGCGGGCTCTCTTCCTTTAGAAGTTTTTAGATATCGAAGTAAAGTTCAAACTCAGCTGGATGTGGACGCAAGCGAACATAATCAACTTCGTTCTTACGCTTCCATTCAATCCAAGTTGAGATCAGATCTTCGCTAAAGACGCCGCCTTTAGTTAAGAATTCGTGATCCTTCTCGAGGCTGTCAAGTACTGCATCAAGTGATCCTGGAACTTGAGGGATAGCCGCAGCTTCTGCGCCTTCGAGTTCGTATAGATCCTTATCAACTGGTGCAGGTGGTTCGATCTTATTTACGATTCCATCTATACCAGCCATCAACATTGCAGCGAATGCTAGGTATGGATTCGATGATGGATCTGGGCAGCGGAACTCAATGCGCTTTGCCTTTGGTGATGAACCTGTAATTGGAATACGGATACAAGCAGAACGGTTTCGAGCTGAGTAAACAAGGTTTACTGGTGCTTCATATCCTGGAACCAAACGTCGGTATGAGTTAACCGTTGGGTTGGTGAAGGCTAGAAGTGATGGTGCGTGCTTTAGTAGTCCGCCGATATACCAACGAGCCATATCTGACAGATCGCCATATGTTCCTGCTTCGAAGAAGAGTGGCTTTCCATCTTTCCAAAGTGATTGGTGCACGTGCATACCGGAACCGTTATCGCCAAAAAGTGGCTTTGGCATAAAGGTCGCAGTCTTGCCACCTTCCCAAGCAACGTTACGGATGATGTACTTGAATTTCATCAACTCATCGCCGGCGCTAAGGATGTCAGTGAAGCGATAGTTGATCTCCATCTGACCTGCAGTACCAACCTCGTGGTGTGAGCGCTCAACAAGAAGTCCAGCGCGACCGAGTTCCATAACCATCTCATCGCGCAAATCAGCGAATTGATCAGTTGGTGAAACAGGGAAGTAACCGCCCTTGATGCGCGTGCGGTAACCGCGGTTTGGAGTGCCATCTGGATCTGCAACGATGCCTGTGTTCCAAGCGCCTTCGTAAGAATCGATGTGATGGTAAGACTCGTTTATGCCGGTACTGAAACGAACTGCATCAAATACATAGAACTCAGCTTCTGGTGCGAAGAATGCTTGATCTGCAATTCCGGTTGACTTCAAATAATCAACAGCTTTCGCTACCACACCACGTGGATCACGTGAGTAAGCACTGTTATCACTTGGATTGTGCACTGAGAAGAGAATTATCAGTGTCTTCTCAAGACGGAACGGATCGATAAATGCTGATGATGGAATAGGTAGCAACTTCATATCTGATTCGTGGATTGATTGGAAGCCACGGATGGAAGAGCCGTCAAACATTAGGCCATCTGTGAAAACTGCTTCGTCAAAAGATTCAACTGGAACGTTGAAGTGATGTTGAATACCTGGAAGATCGGTAAAGCGAACATCAACAAGTTTGACATCTTCCTTTTTAATATAAGCGAAAATTTCTGCGGAATTCTTAAACATAAAGCGTGCTCCTCGTATCTTCGAATTTTTCGAGAGTAAGGCCGAATTTTTACATCTGCCAGATTTACTCGGGCCTTCACCTTTGAGGGCGACCGATCTGGGTAAACCCTAAGACTTCAAAGGCCATTTGGCATAACTGGAGTGTTACAGCCATGTAAAACATGCAGCACTATCCGCTGGTCTGTACGCTCACCCATATGAAACACGAGATCAGCTTGGGCCGCCGCTTCCTAGGTCTGAGCATCGATTGGCTGATGTGTTACGCAATCGCCCTTGGTTTCTTTGGTGGCAGCGCCTCATTTGCCGAGCGAGCCCCGCAAGCCCGAGTTCCACACCTAATCATCTTCTTCATTGAAGTCTTGGTGCTAACTGCCTTCGGAGGCGCAACAGCAGGCCATCGAATCGTTGGGCTCAGAGTGGTCCAATTCAACGGTGGTGCAAATCCAACTCCCGTCCAAGCACTTATAAGGACAGTTCTGCTCTGTTTAGTAGTGACTGCAATTACCTACGACGAAAATGGTCGGGGAATTCACGAGCGATTAAGTGGAACGAGATTGCTTGATGTACGAAAAGGTAGAAAGTAATTAACGTTTTGGAACGCGAATTCCCTTTGGCATTGGTCCCCTTGGAATTGGCATCGACATTCCACCAACAGCTTTAAAGCGGGCACGAACTTCGCGCATCTGATGGGCTGATAATTTCTTAGGAAGTTTAGCCAGACGCTTCTGCAACTTACGAAGCGGAACTTGGTCAGCGCCATCTCCAACATAAATTTCAGTTATTGGAACACCAGGAGCAAAGCGTTCTGCTTTTCTGCGCTCATCCTGCAACATTGCACGAACTGCTTGCGTTCCTTCACCGGTTAAAACAATTCCAGCACGACCGATGCTGCGATGGACCATATCTTGGTTCTTGGTTACGGCAACGGCAGGAGTAGTTATCCAACCCTTGCGAATCGCCATAAGAACGCTAGCGCCGGCACCCATCTGTCCTTCAATTGAACCGTAAGCGGCAGATGATGCAATTCGAGTGAAGAAGAACATCGCTGCAAGAACTGCAACAGGAAGAGAAACAAAGCCTAGGTAAATTGGGTGACCAAAGAAAATACCAATCGAAATTCCAATTGACCAAGTGATGGCAAATACTCCAAAGATGCCAGCGCCGATCCACGGCTTTACACTCTTGGTAACCCTGTATGCATCGCGGAAAGCTTGGAAGCGGACTTTTTTGATCTTTGGCTCTTTCGCCTTTTTCTTTTTAAACATGGCGTCAGTTTAGGGGAGCGGGCGCTGTACCACCAAGACGAGCCGGTGCCCAACGCTGACCAAGGTGGTTATCAGGGTATTTTTCTTGCACTTCATGCAGCAGATTTAAAAGTGTTTCACGGAGCGCTTTCTCACCCGCCTCAACATCTGAAGATTTATCAAAGTGGATAGGCGCACCAAATGTTACGAAAATCGGGAACTTTCGTCGGCCTAAGTCACGCTTTACGCCTTTAGTCCAAATGCGTTGGGATCCCCAGATAACTGCTGGAATCACAGGAACATTTGCACCCATGGCAAGACGCACAGCACCAGACTTTAACTCTTTAATTTCAAAACTCTTTGAGATCGTACCTTCAGGAAATATTCCAACGACTTCACCTGATCGAAGTGCGCGAAGAGCGGCAACAAAGGATGCAGAACCGTTATTGCGATCGACATTTATATGATGCATACCGCGCATTAGTGGACCAGCTAATTTGTTATCGAAGATTTCCCTCTTTGCCATAAATCTAACTAAACGATTTGCAGGAAGAGCGGCAGTACCGATTAACGCAAAGTCGAGATAGCCGATGTGGTTCATCGCCAGGATCGCTCCACCTTTACGGGGGATATGAGCATCGCCTTCGAAATGAAATTGCAACCCGAGGTATTTCCAAAATGACTTAAGAACCAAAATTACTGGCGGATAGACAACTTCAGCCACGCAGTGATCCCTGGTTGGTGCGGGCTTCCACTGCTTGCTTGTACAGACGACCAGCGCGGTAACTCGAGCGCACTAGCGGTCCACTCATTACGCCCAAGAATCCAACGGCTGTTGCTTCTGCGGCTAGCTCTACAAATTCTTCAGGCTTGACCCAACGTTCTACCGGATGATGTTTATTCGTTGGGCGAAGATATTGTGTAATCGTGATCAGGTCACAACCAGCATCGTGAAGGTCGATAAGAGCCTGCGATATCTCTTCACGAGTTTCGCCCAAACCAAGTATCAAATTGGATTTTGTTACTAAGCCGAAATCTCGAGCCATTCCGATTACCTGTAACGATTTTTCATAAGTAAATGCAGGGCGAATTCGCTTAAAAATACGGGGGACTGTCTCAAGATTGTGAGCGAATACTTCAGGTTGAGTTTCGAAAATCTGATTTAAGAGTTCAGCCTTTGCGTGAAAATCTGGTGCCAACATTTCAACACCGCAACCAGGATTTAACTCATGAACTTTACGAATTGTTTCGGCGTATAACCAAGCGCCTTCGTCAGGCAAGTCATCACGTGTTACGCCAGTAATAGTTGCATATCGCAGCCCCATAGATTTCACTGACTCTGCAACCTTGCGCGGTTCTTCGCGATCAATCGGCAATGGTTTTCCAGTATCGATATTGCAGAAGTCGCAACGTCTCGTGCAGCGATCTCCACCAATTAAGAAAGTTGCTTCTTTATCTTCCCAACATTCAAAAATATTTGGACAGGCAGCTTCTTGACAGACAGTGTGAAGGCCTTCGCTCTTCACGAGTGCGCGTAGCCTGGTGTATTCTGGCCCCATATTTGCCCGAGTCTTAATCCACTCTGGTTTACGTTCGATCGGAGTTTCGGTATTGCGCGCTTCGATCCGGAGTAGCTTGCGGCCATCGGGTGCGAAAGTCATGCGCTTACCTTACCTAGTGCGTTAAGAAGATGTCGCTCAACGATAGGCGTAATTTGAGCAATATCGACTGTGCGCTTAAGTTCGGTCGCCAAAGAGGTCACTGCCGCATCATCAATTCCGCAGGGAACTATCTGACTAAATTTTGAAAGATCTGGAGAAACATTCAAGGCGAAACCATGCATCGTTACCCCGCTGGCCACTCGTATTCCGATAGCCGCGATCTTGCGGTCGCCATTACTGTCGCAAACCCACACACCTGATCTGCCATCGACTCGTTGTGCATTGACTCCAACTTCTTCACAAACGCTAATTAGCGCGCTCTCTAGCGTTCTAACAAATCCAACTAGTTCAGTTGGTTTTAATAATTTAACAATTGGATATCCCACCAATTGGCCTGGTCCGTGCCAAGTAATTCGCCCACCGCGATCAACCTGAATCACAGGTGTCCCATCACTTGGCATCTCAAAACTCTGGGTTCGTTTTCCGGCTGTATAAACAGATGGATGTTCTAGCAAGAGCAAAGTATTTGGTCGAGCTCCCGAAGCCACTTCTGCGTGAATTTTTCGCTGCAACGCCAGAGCGCTCTCATATTCCAGCAGTCCGATGTGATCTATAACAATTTCTGGTGCGCTCTGAGCGGTGCTTGCTGGCGAGTTAAGTGGCACAGGTACAGCCTAAAGGTAGGCTGCACTCCTAGCGAATTCTGCTCGAACTCAAGCCCGAAAGGCCCTTCTATCGTGTCCATACAACGTGCCCACAAGAATCGTAAACCTTATGCCATCGCGATGTTGGTGGTGATCTCTTGGTTCATCATTACCGGCGTATTCGGTCCGCTATTTGGAAAATTAACTTCTGTTCAAGAAAATAACAACTCTTCATTTCTACCGAAAGGCGCTGAAGCAACCCTAGCCGCGGATGAAATTAAGAAGTTTTCATCGCAAGCTTCAATTAACTTTCCAGTGCTAGTTCTGTTCGAGGGCACCTCCACTACTACGACCTTCGCTGCTATCAATGAACACGTTTCACGAGTCGGCAACCTAACTCTCGCAGGAACATCAGCAAAAATTTCAGATTACCTATTGCCCGGTCAAGCAGTTTCGGTATTCCCGGCGCAAGACGGAGAAGCGCTCTTAGCCAATATTCCACTAGATGGAAATGCGATTTCTAAGCTGCTGCCAAACGACGAGCCAGTTCTTCCGGCAGTGATTGAAGCGCTGCGCGAAGACATTGAGCCAATTGCCAAAGCTAACGGTTTCGAACCTTATGTAACCGGCCCAGGTGGATTATTAGGTGATTTATTCGGAGCCTTTAGTGATATCGATTCAACTTTATTGCTAACTACCCTTGCTGTTGTTGCGGTTATCCTAATCGTTGTTTACCGTTCTCCAATTTTATGGATTATCCCTCTGCTTTCATCGCTCTTTGCTCTATCGACTGCAGGCGGAATCGTTTATTTACTGGCGAAGAACGACATTATTGATGTCGATGGTCAGTCGCAAGGAATTCTTTCTGTTCTTGTCATTGGTGCGGCGACAGATTACGCGCTCTTGCTTATTGCGCGTTATCGCGAGGAACTTCATTTTACTGACAATAGATTTGAGGCAATGCGCGCTGCTTATAAGGGAGTTTGGGAACCAATTCTTGCCTCTGGTTCAACGGTAGCGATATCACTTATGGTTCTGCTCTTTAGCCAACTAACTAACACTGCTGGCCTTGGTCCAATTGGAGCAATCGGAATCGTGGTTTCAATGATTACGATTTTAACTTTACTGCCAGCGCTGCTTTTGATCTTTGGACGTTGGATCTTTTGGCCACGTGTTCCGAAGAATGACGGTGATGATCACGTTATGACCGGTGTATGGTCAAAAGTTGCTACCGGAATTGGCCGCAACCCTCGCAAGTCTTGGGTGATTACGGGAATTGTTTTATTGGGCTTCGCCCTTACTTCAACAACCCTTAAGGCCGATGGAATCGGAACTGTAGATACATTTACGGGTAATCCAGAGTCTGTAGTCGGACAACGTTTACTTGAAAAACACTTCCCAGGTGGAGAAGGCGATCCAACTCAGATTGTGGTTGATGCAAATAAAATCGGCATAGTTTCTGCCGCAATCAAATCAGCACCTGGTGTCACAGAAGTTGTTCCCTTGCTTGATGGAATGTCGCTTCCAGGTCAACCAGCACCAGATGTAAAAGTTGTAAATGGTCGCGCAATTCTCAACGTCACCCTCGATACTGCTCCAGATAGCGTTGAAGCGGGAAATGACATTCCTAAAATTCGCGAACTTGCTAAAGCCGCTGATGCGTCAGCCCTCGTTGGAGG
>JBIIPL010000004.1:0-23513 GCA_044342645.1 Candidatus Planktophila sp.
TTCATATTCTTTCCAGTCCTAGGAAATACCAATGCGCACCAGCTCTTCCTTGGTCTTGGTATGGCTGCTTCGCTATTCTTCATTGGAATGGGCGCAATTCACTGGGCTAAGACTTTGATGCCCGATGAAGAAGTAGTTATTCAGCGACACGAATTTCGTTCACCTGATGAAGACCGCGCTGATTTTGTTCGCACTGCAAAAGAGGGTGCAGCCGCTGCAGGTTTAGGCCGTCGCTCACTTATTAAACGATCTCTTGGGCTCTCATTGGGATTAGCCGGACTTTCGCCACTTATTTTGCTCCGCGATCTTGGCCCACTTCCAGGTGATTCGTTAACAAAGACATCTTGGAAAGCCGGAACTCGCTTAGTGACAGATCCTGGTGATCGACCAATACGTCCAGAAGATTTAGAGGTTGGCGCAGTTGCGCAAACACTTCCTGAGATCGCACCTGGTGCCCATCGCAAGCTTTCAGATATCGCTAAAGATGCAGTTCTGCTGATTCGTTTGCGCCCTGAAGAATTTAACCTAGATGCCGAGCGTTTATCTTGGACACACGAAGGCATCATCGCCTTCTCAAAGATCTGTTCTCATATGGGTTGCGCGGTCGCCTTATACGAGCAGCAAACCAAACATTTACTCTGCCCTTGCCACCAATCGACATTCGATGTCACTCGCGCCGCCAAAGTTATCTTTGGCCCAGCAGCTCGCCCCCTGCCTCAACTCGCGATAAAGGTAGATTCCGAGGGATACTTAGTCGCACAAAATCCATTTAACGAACCTGTTGGACCTAGTTTCTGGGAGCGCTCATCATGACAGCACGTGAAAGAATCGCAGGCAGCGTAGCAAATTATGTTGATGAAAGAACTGGCGCTGCCAAATGGATGAAGAAGAACTTAACTAAAGTATTTCCTGATCACTGGTCTTTCTTGCTAGGTGAAATTGCGCTTTACTCATTTGTTATCTTGTTGCTTTCTGGAACATTCCTAACATTCTGGTTCGATCCTTCACAGCGCGAAGTTATCTATGATGGAAGTTACGAACCGCTGCAAGGTCTAGAAATGTCTGCAGCCTATGCATCCACCCTCGATATCTCATTTGAAATTCGCGGCGGACTCTTAATGCGCCAGATCCACCACTGGGCGGCGCTTATTTTTATGGCAGCAATTGTTGTGCACTTGATGCGTGTTTACTTCACTGGTGCATTCCGCAAGCCGCGTGAATTTAACTGGATTATCGGTGTTGGTCTTCTAACCCTAGGAATCGTCGAAGGTTTCTTGGGCTACTCACTTCCTGATGACTTGCTCTCCGGAACCGGTATTCGTATCGCTGAGGCAATCATTCAAGCACTCCCCTTAGTTGGTTCTTATCTTGCGTTCTTCGCCTTCGGTGGAGCATTCCCGGGTGAAGCATTTATCCCACGTATTTACACCGTCCACGTTCTACTTTTGCCTGGCGCTTTCCTTGCTTTGATTACCGTCCACTTAATGCTGGTCTGGTACCAGAAGCACACTCAGTATCCAGGTCCTGGGCGTACTGAAAAGAATGTTGTTGGCTATCCCCTATTGCCGGTCTACATGGCAAAAGCTGGCGGTTTCTTCTTTATTGTCTTTGGTGTCACTGCATTTTTAGGTGCGGTCGCATCAATTAACCCGATTTGGTTATACGGTCCTTACACACCGGCACAAATTTCTGCAGGTTCACAACCGGATTGGTATATGGGTTGGCTAGATGGTCTGGTGCGAATGGCTCCGCCGCTTGAGAGTTATATCTTTGGCTACACCATCCCTTGGAATATTTTGATTCCGGGATTAATTGTTCCGGGCATACTCTTTACTGGAATGGCGCTCTATCCATTTATTGAAAGTTGGATTACTGGCGATAAGCGCGAGCATCACATTCTTGATCGTCCGCGCAATGCTCCAAACCGAACCGCTCTTGGCGTAATGTCCCTAACCTTCATGATGGTTGCGCTAATCAACGGCGGTAACGACATTATTGCTACGACTTTTGATCTAACAATTAATCAGATTATGTGGTTCTCTCGCATCGGTATCTTTGTTCTACCTCCGATTGCATTTGTAATTACCAAACGTCTATGTCTCTCACTTCAACGCGCTGACCGCGACCTTGTATTACACGGCCGTGAAACCGGTCGCTTGGTAATGATGCCGCACGGAGAGTTTGTCGAAGTCCACGAGCCAATCTCACCTGAGAAGGCATGGCTACTGACTCAGCATGAACAGAATCCACCACTTGCTCTGGAAGAGAACGACTTGCGCGGTGTACGTCGCCCTGGCGTTCTGAAAAATAAGCTACGTGCTCGAATGAGTAAAGCACATGCTGTCGCTGTTCCTAAGGCAACTGCCGCAGATCTCAAAGAGATCGAACACCACTAACTCTCGCAGATCGCCTTTAGTCGTACCAAGCTTTTAGCCATCCACTTTGGATTGTGCTTGATCGCACCGGTCGCCGCTAACCATTTGCCTGCCAGCCACGGAATATCTTGCGCATCAAATGTTTCGGTTACTTCGGTCTTGCCATCTCCGAGATCTACAAGCTCGTAACTCCAAGTCCACTTCATCAGATGACACCAAGAAATCTTGCGACCTTCTTCAAAAGCCACAACTTTATTTGTGATGCGATATGGAACCCGAATCTTCATCGCCATAGCAAATTTTGCACCCAGATGTAGACGCTCTGGTCCTGAAATACTGCCCTGCAGTGTGCCAGAGCCATCAAAGAGTGGATGGCATCTTGGGTCTGCAATCAGGTCAAAAATCTGCTGTGAAGGAGCATTTATGACGATACGAGCTGCAGCTGTGCGCGCAATGGTTACTTCAAGAATCTCGGCGCGGACTTTATCCATTTAGTTAACTTCCAATCTAAAAGAGTTAGTGAGAAGCGTTCTCTGGTTGTGGCTTTTCATATTCAGTAACAAAGCCAATGATGCTAATAATTAGCGCGCCAAGTGAAATCAGGGTTAGCCACCAGCCGATAACTAACGAAATTCCCATAGTTATCGCACTAAGTGCTACAGGTAGTGGCCACCAAGAATGAGGGCTATAAAAACCCAACTCTCCGGCACTATCTGCGATTTCAGCAGTTGGTCGATCTTCAGGAAGTTCGTGGCCAATTCGTTTGGCGGTAAACCACATATAGAAACCAACCATGCCTGCTAAACAAGCGGCAAGGATCATTCCTGTGATGCCTACTGCTTCGCCACCTACATAATAATAAACAATCGCCATAATGACGTAGAAGACGGAAAGGCCTACAAAGAGGCTCCAATTCGTTTTCATTAATGTCCCTCTGTCTTTATATGCGGATGATGTAAATCAAAAGCTGGGCGCTCCGAGCGAATGCGCGGCATAGTTAAGAAGTTGTGGCGAGGCGGCGGACAAGAAGTCGCCCATTCGAGTGAGGATCCGTAACCCCAAGGATCATCACAATTAACCAAAGGTGATTTGCGGGTAATCCAAACATTTACAAAGAATGGAATCATAGAAAGTGCCAGTAACGCCGAACCAACGGTTGAAATCATGTTCATTCCTGTAAATCCATCAGTGGCTAGATAATCAGCGTAGCGACGAGGGAAGCCCTTGATTCCAAGCCAGTGCTGAATTAAGAAGGTTGTGTGGAATCCAATAAAGAGCGTCCAGAAGTGAATCTTTCCAAGTCGTTCGTTCAACATTCGGCCAGTCATCTTTGGCCACCAGAAATAGAATCCAGCGAACATTGCAAAGACCACAGTGCCAAATAGCACGTAGTGGAAGTGTGCAACAACGAAGTATGAAGCAGATACTGCAAAATCAAGTGGTGGTGAGGCCAAAATAATTCCAGTTATTCCACCGAAAAGGAAGGTAACTAAGAAGCCCATAACCCAGAGCATTGGAGTTTCAAATGTAACGTGACCACGCCACATTGTGCCGATCCAGTTAAAGAATTTAACACCGGTAGGAATACCGATTAAGAAAGTCATAAAAGAGAAGAAGGGCAATAGCACTTGGCCGCTGGCAAACATATGGTGGGCCCAAACCGCGACAGAGAGTGCAGAGATTGCGATTGTCGCTGCGATTAGACCTTTGTAACCAAAGATTGGCTTGCGGCTAAAGACTGGCAAGATTTCAGTTGCGATACCAAAGAATGGCAACGCCAAGATATAAACCTCAGGGTGCCCGAAGAACCAGAACAAGTGTTGCCATAACATTGCACCACCGTTGGCGGGATCAAAGATATGCGAACCGAATAAACGATCAGACTCAAGCGCAAGAAGCGCAGCTGCAAGAGGAGGAAATGCAAGAAGTACAAGAATCGAAGTAAGTAACACGTTCCAAGAAAATATCGACATACGGAACATAGTCATACCCGGTGCGCGCATTGTGAAAATTGTTGTAATGAAGTTAACGCCGCCCAAAATTGTTCCAAGACCAGAGACTGCCAAACCAATTACCCACAGATCACCGCCAATACCTGGTGAATAAGTTGAGTTAGCAAGGGGTGCATAAGCAGTCCAACCAAATGATGCCGCTCCACCAGGAGTTAAGAATCCCGCAACTGCGGTGATACTTCCGAAGGTGAATAACCAGAATGACAACATATTCAATCGAGGGAAGGCCACATCTGCGGCGCCGATTTGCAGCGGCATAATCACATTGGCGAAGCCAACAAAGAGCGGTGTGGCAAACATCAAGAGCATGATCGTGCCGTGCATAGTAAAGATTTGGTTGTACTGCTCGTTACTTAAAAATTGCATTCCTGGGCGAGAGAGCTCAGCGCGAAGGAATAAGGCTAGTAATCCACCAATTAAGAACCAGCCGAAGGTGGTTATCAAATACATATAGCCGATCGTCTTATGATCGGTCGAAGTAATCCACTTTACAAAGTTTTTGCCTTTAACCGAAGGGGCTGGAGCAGCTGCATCTATAGTTGGACGTTCTGCATAAGTTGTCATGCTGCACTCGCCTTCAGAGTCTCTAGATAAGCCTTGTATTCAGATGGAGTAACAACTTTTACTGAGAAAAGCATTTGGGAATGATTACGTCCGCAGAGAATGTTGCATCGACCAGGATATGTGCCGAGTTTATTTGCAGTAAATTCCAGATAATTGGTTACGCCCGGCAAGTTCTGCATTTGAATCATAAATGCTGGAATCCAGAAGCCGTGAACAACATCGTTTGAGGTAATTGTGTACCGAACTTTTTCACCAAGTGGAACGTAGAGAGTTGGCGGGCTTGCAGGAGTTCCTGTAACAACAGCTTTAGATCCTGCTTCGGGGTAAGCAAATTGCCAAGACCATTGGAATCCGTCTACGAGAATTTCGTGTGTATAAGAAGTTGTCTTCTCGACAATCTTTGTCTCTTTAACTGCGGTGAAGTAGAAGAGGACTGCAACAATAATGAAGGGGATGATTGTGTATGCGATTTCAACTGGGACGTTATATTGCGTCTGCTTTGGAAATTCGCCTTTGCCTACTTTGGCACGATGAAAGACCGCTGGCCATAAAATTAGAATTAGCGTAAAGACGCCGACGACTGCTCCGGCGATCCAAGCACCTTGCCAAAGTGAGAGCGAAATATCGTTTACGCTCGTAATACCTTCTTCAAAGCCAAGCCCAGAAACCTTTGCGCATCCTGTTAACAGAAAAGTTAACGGCGCTAAAAGTAAGGCCCGCAAAAAAGGGCGGGGTGGTTTAACAGGCATAGGCATAAGGATAGTGCCGCATTTCCCTCATCTGCTCATTGGCTAGTAGCGTTCGCGGGGTGGTTCCAGTCACAGGAAATTTCCAAGCAGAGACAGCACTCAATCCGCTGGCTCAGGAGGCGCTACTTGCTGCCTTCGAATCTGGCTGGGCCGACCCAAAGAAGATTGGGCAGCATCCTAACCGCGCAGCTCTGCTGCGAAATAACGCACTTGAGTCGATTTCAAATCGCCTAGGAGTTACACCAGATCAAATTGAAGTAACTGGTGAAGTTGGGCTTGGCTATTTTCTATCCCTGGCTGGGTTGTTAACCCCTGAAAAGACTCTGCACTTTGGTGCAGGAGATCGCAGTGGGGTAATTGCAACCGTTCGCTCACATCAAGGATTGATCTCAGAAATCCCATTGCGCGGCGATGGCCAATTAAATTTTGCGAGCTCGAAGTTTGAGAAAAATTCAGTCTTAGCCTTTCAATTAGCCAACGGCGAAACTGGCGTTATCAATTCGCTCCCAAGTGATTTGCCCGATGACCTTTTAATAGCAGTCGATGCGACCGCCTCTGGTGCGCGCGTTGCACTGCCCGCAAATTGGGCCAGTGCGGTTTTTGATTCACGCACATGGGGTGGTCCAGCAGGTCTGGGCTTGGTCGCAATTGGAAAGTCTGCGCATTGGAAGAATCCGCTCCCCCACATTTCAAGTGCCCGCCGAACTTATGGAACATATTCACTTCCGCTCTTGCTCGCCAGTGCAGTTGCGCTAGAGAATTTTCATCCAGATGATGCAGTAATTCGTGCGTTAAATGGTCAGATTCGCACCGCTGTTAAATCTGCAATTCCCGATGCGATTATTGCTGGGGATTTGGAATTAGCGATGCCGCACTTAATTTCAATGGTTTTTCCTGGCGCCAATGGTGAAGAAATTTTGCGAGATTTGGCATCCAAGGGATTTGCCGTTGACTCTGGATCTGCCTGCACAGCAATGAATTTGCAACCCAGCCATGTCTTAGCAGCGATGGGTCACCCAACAGATGGAAATATTAGAATTGCGATTCACGCCGGAAGTAATGAGCGTGAAGTATCGGCCTTAATTACCGCGTTACTAGATGCGGTTGGATCTCAGCGGCAGCGCTAGCTCCGTAGGCCACGCTAAAGCGCTCAATAAATTCAGCAGCAGTAAATCGGTATTCCTGAGTACCAGTAGTTTCAATTACATATGTTGCAATCATTGCGCCAAGCTGAGCACATCTCTCGTGCCCAAGGCCCCAAGCCAAACCTGCAACAAATCCTGATCTAAATGAATCGCCCACACCAGTTGGATCTACTTTGCCATTCTCCTTCGGGCAACCAATTTTAATTGTCTCACCAGTCAAAGACTCAACACGTGCTCCATCAGATCCCAAAGTTACGATGCGGAATTTTACTTGCTCCAATATTTCGCGATCGCTCCAGCCAGTCTTCTGAATAGCAAGTGCCAATTCGTACTCATTTAAAAATAGGTAAGTTGCACCAGTAATTAACTGCTTAATCTCTTCGCCATTCATTCTTGCCATCTGCTGTGAAGGATCGGCTGCAATTGCCACACCTGTTTGTCGAGCGACCTCGGTGTGACGCAACATCGCTTCAGGATCATCAGGTGAAATAACAAGTAAATCAAGCTTGCCGGTCTTATCCATAATTGGCGATAATTCGATGTTGCGCGCCTCAGACATCGCACCTGGAAAGAAACTGGCGATCTGATTTAATTCGGTATCGGTTGTGACCATGAAATGAGCAGTGTGTAGCGTTTTAGAGATCAATACATGCGAAGTGTCCACGCCGTGGCGAACCAACCAAGCATCGTAATCTGGCCAATCAATTCCGACTGCGGCGATCAGAATTGGATTTAGTCCCAAGACCCCCATGCCGTATGCAATATTCGCAGCGCATCCTCCACGGCGGACTTCTAAGCCATCAACTAAAAAGGAGAGCGAAACTTTTTCGAGCGAACCGGCAACGAGTGAATCGGTAAATTTTCCGGAGAAGGTCATTAAATGATCAAGACCAACCGAGCCTGCAACACCAATTTTCATAAAGCTAGATTAAAAGGAAGCGCTTAGCTTTAATTAAATGAATCGCCACAAGCGCAAGAGCCTTGTGCTTGTGGATTATCGATTGTGAAACCTTGCTTTTCTATTGTGTCTACGAAATCAATGGTTGCGCCCATTAGGTATGGATCACTCATCTTGTCGACAACAACTTTTACGGAACCAAATTCACGGGCGATATCGCCTTCTTGATTGCGCTCATCGAAGTAGAGCTGGTAACGAAGACCCGAACATCCACCCGGTTGCACTGCAACGCGCAAGTAAAGGTCATCGCGACCTTCTTGTGCGAGTAGGGCGGCTACCTTGGCGGCGGCAACATCGGTCAGAGCGATCGATGTCAAAGTTGTGCTTGTCTCAGTAGTCTCAGTAGTCATGGGGTTAGCCTACCTGTCCCCTTGCGCCAATGCGACAGCAACGCCACTTATGAGCGAGAATGTGGTCATGTCCACACCCGAAAGCGGATCGCTCACCAATTTGCTGCTGCTTGGTCGCGGCCAAGACTTGGAATCTGAGCGAGGCGTTTCTTGCACCGGCGATCTACCTGATGCCAGTGATCCGGAATTAGTCTCTCGCGCAAAGATCGCACGTGCAGCGCTGGGTGATCGCGCTCTAGTACTTGGTCATCATTATCAACGCGATGAAGTAATTGCATTTGCGGATATAACTGGCGATTCTTTTAAATTAGCGCAAGCAGCTGCAGCGCAATCTAGTGCGGAATACATTATTTTCTGCGGAGTTCATTTCATGGCAGAAAGCGCCGATATTTTGACCTCTGCCAATCAAAAAGTGATATTGCCTGACTTGGCTGCTGGTTGCTCAATGGCAGATATGGCAACTGCAAACCAAGTACAAGAATGTTGGAACCAACTTTCTGAAATTGGAATTGCCGGTAAAACTATTCCGGTTACTTATATGAATTCATCTGCAGCTATTAAGAGCTTTACCGGCGAGCACGGTGGAACTATCTGCACCTCATCTAATGCAAAGAAGACTATGGAGTGGGCGCTAAATAAAGGTGAGAAAATCCTCTTCCTGCCTGATCAGCACTTGGGCCGCAACACTGCAGTTTTATCTCTTGGTTTATCTCTCACCGATTGCGTTCTTTGGAATCCTTGGAAGCCAATGGGTGGACTAACTGCCGAACAACTTCGCGCAGCAAAAGTAATTCTCTGGCGCGGACATTGCTCAGTGCACGGACGATTCACCGTTGATGCCGTAAACGAAGTTCGCAACCGGCTGCCTGGCGTGAAAGTTCTGGTTCATCCAGAGTGCCAACACGAAGTTGTATCTATTGCAGATGTTGTAGGCAGCACCGAAGGGATAATCCGCACTGTCGAAGAATCCCCAGCAGGAAGCAAGTGGGCGATCGGTACTGAACTCAACTTGGTTTCTAGATTGGCAAAAGCTCACCCCGATAAAGAGATCGTATTCCTGGATAAGACAGTTTGTTACTGCTCAACAATGAACCGCATCGATCTACCGCATCTAGTGTGGGTGATGGAATCACTGGTTGCAGGTCAAGTGGTCAATCAGATCAAAGTCGCTCCTGATATTGCCCACTTCTCCAAGTTGGCTCTAGAGCAGATGCTCGCTCTATAGTTTGCGTTATGACAACTTCCGCAGATGGCTCTCAGAAAAAAGGCCGCCCAACTCCAAAGCGTAAAGATGCCCAAGCGTCGACAAAGATTTCTTCACTCGCTCCAGCATCTACAAAAGTTGAAAAGAAGCGCGCTAAAGATGCTGCCCGAGTGGCACGAATGAATCAACGCGCGGCTTATTTGCGAGGAGATGAAGCAGCACTGCCATCACGTGATCGCGGCGCCGAGAAAAGATTTGTACGAAACTACGTTGATTCGCGCCGTTCAATAGGCGAATTCTTTCTTCCTGTTATCGGCTTCGTTTTAATTCTTTCCTTGATTCCGATCAGCACTTTTGCAGTCGCTGGAATCGCAATTATGTATAGCGTTCTACTGGTCTCCATTTTTGACGGTTTCTTTCTTTCACGAAAGATCAAAGCCGAAGTTACCCAACGCTTTCCGGATAAGAGCACAAAGGGCTTAGGCCTTTACGGATGGCTGCGATCTACTCAGATGCGCCGAATGCGCGCGCCAAAGCCACAAGTAAAAGCTGGAGAAAAGTTTAATTAACTGCGAGTCTTTGGACTCTTATTCTCTGTTGGATCCATATTTGGAATTGAACCCAGCGCTTTATCTATCGCTTTCATTTGATCGGGCGAGAGTTTTACACCAGCGGCCTTCACATTCTCTTTAACTTGAGAAGGTTTGGTGGCACCCATAATTGCGCTAGAAACGTTTGGATTTTGTAATACCCAAGCAATTGATAATTGCCCGATTGTTAAATCTGCTTCTTTCGCTATCGGTGCCAACCTTTGCACCGCAGTCAGGACATCATCGCGCATCCATCTCGAAATATTGTCAGCACCAGATTTCTTATCCGTAGCGCGAGAGCCAGCCGGTAGTTTCTTTCCGGGTAGGTACTTTCCAGTTAGAACTCCCTGTGCCATCGGTGACCAAACAATCTGACCGATACCTTCCTTCTTACTTAGCGGAACAACTTCACTTTCGATTACGCGCCAGAGTGCAGAATATTGCGGTTGACTGGAGATAAAGCGGTTGTATCCCCTGGCATCTTGAATCTTTAGCGCTTGCGAGATCTCCTGCGCATTCCATTCTGAGAAACCGATGTAATGCACTTTGCCAGAACGAATCAGATCATCAAATGCGCTTAATGACTCTTCTAGAGGTGTTTCGTGATCGAAGCGGTGCATTTGATATAGATCAATATGGTCAGTATTTAAACGTTTTAAAGATGCATTACAAGATTCGATAATGTGTTTGCGTGATAAGCCGCGGTCATTTTTTCCAGCACCGGTGGGCCAATAAACTTTGGTAAAGAGTTCATATGACTCTCTCTTAATCCCCTTGAGCGCCTTTCCCAGCACAGATTCAGCTTTAGTGCCAGCGTAGACATCTGCGGTATCAAAGGTAGTGATTCCGAGATCGTATGCAGTGCGAACACATTTGGCCGCAGCATCTGATTCAACTTGCGAACCATGAGTAATCCAATTGCCGTATGCGATTTCTGAGACATACATTCCTGATGAGCCAAGGCGTCTATATTCCATAGCGCTGACCATACCTGCGCTGTCAAGGGTTGCGTGTTTGGTTGCATTTGGTCCTGGCATATGGTTTGGTTCGCTCGTAGGAAAAAGCAGTACGTAATAAATGCATTACAGCTTGCCTTTCAGGGGAAGTCGGTGAAAATCCGACGCTGACCCGCAACCGTAAGAGCGCTTTGGCGCTTAAGTCGGATTACCTGAATCGCTAAGTGAAGAAAGACAGACACCCGCCGAGGTTTGCGGGGCGTAGTCGCAAAGAAAGTATCTTTCTTACTTTTATTGAAACTACCCCTGTGAGACTCTTCCAATTAGAGAGGCTCCACAGAACTAAATGAATACAAAGAGAAAACTATCGGGCGTTATTTCACTCGCCCTTTTGCTTACAACAGGTTTTGCTTTCGCATCACCTGCCGACGCTGCAGGAAAAGGTTGGCGCTATTGGGGTTATTACCAAGCCGCACCTGGTGCAAAGAGTTGGACAGCCGCAATGACTGGACCGTTTGTCGATTTGAAGGATGGCGCAGTTGAAGGATGGTCATTTGTTTTCAGCGCAGATGATGTCCCATCGGTTGCTCCGGCGATTAAGCCTGACTTCGCCGCCATCTGCGGAAAAGTAAAGGCCGATAAAGACACCAAACGAATCGCACTCGTTATTGATTTCGGCTCCGCAGCGTATGCACCGAAGGGCGAGAAAGTTCAGAAAAGCTTTACTACCTGCGTTCGAACTGCTCAAACTTCACAAGGCATTGACGTACTGGATATGGCTGTAACAATTCGCGCTGCAAAGAGTGGGCTGATCTGCGGATTAAATGGCTATCCAAAGCGTGAGTGCGGTGTTGAAATTGCAACACCAAAAGCGCTTAAGAAGTAAAACCACTAGATGAAATCGTTGCATCCGCTTACTTGGTGGATCTGGTCACTCTTGATAGTTGGCGCTGTCATTAGCGCGAACAGTTCATGGCTGGCCGGAGCCTCAATTGCGGTTGCAACGATTTTGGTTTGGCGCTTTGCAGCTGATGCTCCGTGGGCTCGTAGCTTTTGGTTTTCGCTAAAAATCGGCGCTTTCATTCTAGTAATTCGCACCCTGGTGGGCGTCTTAATTGGTGTTCCAATTCCTGGCACCAAGATCTTCGAATTACCGATTCTTCCATTACCTAGCTGGTTGGCAGGAATTCGCATAGGTGGTGCGATTACGCAAGAGCGATTACTTTCTTCTATTCACGAAGGTTTGATCATTGTTTCTGTAATCGCGCTTTTTGGCGCGGCAGTTTCCTTAACTAGCCCACATAAATTACTTCGCGTAACGCCAATAGTGATTTATGAGTTTGGCGTAGCAACTGTTATTGCCACGTCAGCGCTGCCCAACATGGTGCAGAGCGTTGCGCGCATTCGCCGCGCCAGATTACTTCGTGGCGATGAGAAACCATCGTGGCGCTCTATCGCTCTTCCACTTCTGGAAGATTCACTATCAAGATCTCTGGATTTAGCAGCGGCAATGGATGCTCGTGGCTACGGCGTAAGCCGAAAGAGATCTAGATACCGTCCCATAATCTGGCGTGGAATTGATTCGGTTGTAGTCTCGACTGCAACTTTGATTCTCTCCTTAACATTGGTGGCGTTAAGGTGATTAATTTTTCTAGAGTTTCATTGGTATACCCAACGTCAACCAAGACAATTTTGGAAGATCTCTCCTTTGAAATCGCCGAAGGTGAAATGGTCTTAGTCATCGGATCTACTGGCACTGGTAAGTCCTCACTTTTGCGTCTAATAAATGGGCTAGTCCCCCATCACACTGGCGGAATTCTCGCGGGAGATATAACAGTTGATGGTGTTTCCACACAATTGGTGCGACCAGGTGAACTGGCACATTTAGTCGGCATCGTGGGCCAAAATCCAGCGCAAGGTTTTGTAACAGATATCGTCGAAGAAGAATTAGCTTTCGGAATGGAAGCGCTAAATATCGCCCCTGATGTAATGCGCAAACGTGTTGAAGAGATTTTAGATTTGTTAGCCCTGGCCCATCTTCGCAATCGCGCCATCTCAACTTTGAGCGGAGGAGAACAGCAGCGCGTTGCAATCGGAAGCGCGCTAGTGATGAATCCGAAGGTGCTTGTACTAGACGAGCCAACCAGCGCACTTGATCCGATCGCCGCTGAAGAAGTTCTTTCAATTTTGCATCGCTTAGTCCACGATTTAAGTCTTACCTTAGTTATCGCCGAACATCGCCTCGAGCGTGTGATCGGTTTCGCAGATCGCATTATTCATATTGCCGGCGATGGCAGCGCTGAAATTAATTTGCCGGAAGCGATCTTAAAACGTTCTGACATTGCTCCCCCGATTGTTCACCTAGCTCGCGCACTGGGACTTTCCGATGTTGGGCTAAGCGTTCGAGATGTAAGGCGCATGACTGAAGAAATTCGTTCTACCGGTAAAGATTTTGAGAGAGAATTAGGTCAGGTCGGCGAGATTGCCATTAGCACCAATAAATTATCGCTGACTTACGGCGAGAAGAAGGCGCTAAATGGCGTAACGACAAAGATTTACAGAAGAGAGATTGTCGCCCTAATGGGTAGAAACGGCGCAGGAAAAAGTTCGTTATTAACAACTCTAGTTGGAATCAATAATCTTTCCAGTGGAAGTTCTGAGATCTGTGGCGTTAAATCGCTCGATCTAAAGGGTCAAGTTAGAAGAGAAACGGTAGGGTTTATTCCGCAAGAGCCTAGTGATTTGTTGTACGGACAAAGCGTTGCAAGTGAATGCCAACAAGCAGATAAAGATAATCAAAGTGATCCTGGCTCAACCGTTGCGCTATTAAAGCGCATAGTTCCATCTATAGATCCAGAGACGCATCCGCGCGATTTATCGGAAGGTCAACGATTGGCTCTGGTCCTTGCCATAGTTATTTCTGCACAACCAAAAGTTTTGATTTTAGATGAACCGACCAGAGGGCTGGATTATCAATCGAAAGCTTTACTGATTTCCTTACTAAAGAATTTCGCCAAAGAACTAGATCGTGCGGTTTTGATTGCCACCCATGATGTGGAGTTGGTCGCAGAGTTGTGCGACCGAGTAATATTTTTAGCAGAAGGTGAAGTAGTCGCAGATGGTCCAACTCTTGACATACTTTTATCTTCACCAGCCTTTGCGCCACAAGTCGCTAAGGTAATGTCTCCTCGACCTTGGCTTACCGTCTCTGATGTTTTGCGGGCGGTTGCAGAATGAAGACCTTTACATCAGATATCTATAAATTTTCACTCTCTTCCAAGATAGCCCTAACTCTGACCTCTATCTTCGCCGCTGCAGGCTTTACCTGGCCATTCTTCGCACCTGATATGGAGAGTGCTCGTTTTGCTCAATACTTCTTTTGGATTGCAATGCCGCTGGCATTTGTACTGTTGTTAACTCAACTAAGTGATCGCAGTCTCGACGCAAAATCAGTTGCTCTGCTCGGAATGATCGCTGCGCTATTGGCGGCACTTCGACCACTCGGCGCTGGTGCTATTGGAATCGAGCCAATGTGGTTCTTGCTTATTTTGGCAGCGCGAGTTTTCGGAAGTGCATTCGGGTTCCTTCTTGGCGCATTGGGAATGTTGGCATCGGCGCTATTTACCGGTGGCATTGGTCCTTGGCTTACTTATCAAATATTTGCAGCTGGTGTGATCGGGCTATTGGCAGGTGCCTTCGCCAAGGAATTACGCGGATGGCGTGAACAGATTTACCTAATCTTTATCGCGATAGTTTCCGCTTTTGGTTACGGACTTCTAATGGATTTGCAGTTCTGGCCCTGGGCACTTGGAACCAATACCCAACTTTCATTTATTCCAGGTGGTGAATTGCAGAACAATTTGCGCCGTTTTATTACTTTCCATTTTCTATCTTCGATGGCTTGGGATATTCCAAGGGCGGTTTTGACCAGCGTTCTAGTTTTCTCAACTGGTCCAGCAGTTTTATCAGCGCTACGGCGAACTAAAAAGAGAGCGGCTTTTTTGACCCCAATTGAATTTAGCGAACGTTTGAGTTAACTAAAGGTAATTTAGCCACTTCAGCCACGCATTCCCGGCCTCGCACATCAATTACAACCTGATCGCCTAACTTAATTGAGTTATCAATTAGTGCGAGGGCGATACCTTTCTTCAAAGTTGGCGAGAAGGTTCCGCTCGTAACTACTCCGATTGATTGACCAGAAGAATTTTTAACCTGCATCCCGGCGCGTGGAATTCCGCGGTCTTGGCTAACTAGCGCGCGAATTCGCGGATGCGCTCCTGCGCTCTTTTCTTCACGCAGGGCATCGCTTCCACTGAATCCATCTTTATCCCAGCTAATCGCCCAGGTTGCGGCTGCTTGAACTGGTGTAATTTCCAAAGTTAATTCGTGTCCGTGTAGCGGATAACCCATTTCGGTACGCAGGGTATCGCGGGCGCCAAGTCCGCATACCAAGCCTCCCAGTTGAGTAATAGCACTTACAAGCGCATCCCAAACTTTTGCAGCGTCATTCCAAGATGGAACAATTTCATACCCATGTTCGCCTGTGTACCCGGTGCGACAAAGAATTACATCGCAGTCAGAGATCGTGACATGTTCAAAGGCCATGTAATCCATAGCAGGATTGATTCCGAAGCTCTTGATTACATCTTTAGATAGTGGGCCTTGCACTGCAATTACGCCAAAAGATTCATGCAGATTTGTAATCTCAATTCCTGCTGGCGCTTTGGCTATCAAATCCGCAACAACATCACTCGTATTCGAAGCATTAGGAATCAAAAAGAGATCACTCTTGCTATTGCGGTAGACAATCAGATCATCTATTACGCCTCCGCTGGAATTGCAGTGCAATGTGTATTGAGCCTGGCCATCTAAAATTCTATTTAAATCGTTGGTGAAAACCGAATTTAGAAACTCCAGCGAGCCTGGACCTTTCACGCCGACCTTGCCTAAATGAGAGACATCAAAGATTCCAACTTTTTCGCGAACTGCTGCGTGCTCGGCTAGTACTCCAGCGCCAGGATATTCAATCGGCATAAGCCAGCCGCCAAAATCAGCCATCTTCGCCGAAAGTTGGATATGTTTATCCGCAAGGGGTGAATTTTTCATAGCGACAACTTACACTTACCCACAGCGCAAAGCAGGTAGATTGCCGCCCAATCGTCTTAAAGGAGTTTTAATGACCACGCTTCATCTATCCGATGGAATCATCAAGGATGAGATTCTCGTCGTCGGTCTATCTCATAAGAAATCGATGCGTGATGGCAAAGTAAATTTAGTTATTGAAAGCGGTGATATCGCACTTGATGCCAAGAAGTTACTTCCAATTTTGGCTGATATGGGAGCGACCGGTAAATCAGATGAAGTAATTAAGGTCCCCGGAATCACAACTCGCCTACTTGTCTTTACAGGGCTCGGAGAGCAGAAAGCCTCGCTGGACGATGAAGTTCTGCGTCGTGCAGCTGGCGCAGCAGCCCGCGCTCTCTCCGGAAGTTCGAGTGCAACGTTCTCGCTTCCCGCAAAAAAGATATCTTCACTTGAGGCGATCGCTGAGGGCGTTTTACTAGGCTCCTATGTCTTTAATAAATTTCGCGTCGACTCTATCTCTGAACGCCACCCCAGCTTAAAGTCAGTAACTGTTCATTCAAAGCAAGCTAGTAGCGCCGCAGCGAAGGATGCAATTAAACGCGCCAGCATTGTGGGGCTTTACTCAGCGCTCACCCGCGACTTAATTAACACTCCCCCAAGCCACCTAAATCCAGATTCATTTTGTAAAGAATTTACAAATCTTGTTAAAAAGGTGGGCGGTTCTGCAGCAGGGCTAAAAATTTCAGTAATGAATGAGACGCAACTTAAGGCTAAGGGATATGGCGGAATCACTGCTGTAGGACAAGGCTCTGCCAATCCACCAAGATTGTTACACATTTCTTATCGCCCAGTTAAAGTAAAGGCGAAGAAAACTTATGCCTATGTTGGCAAGGGAATAACTTTCGATTCTGGAGGATTGGCGCTAAAGCCTGCCGCCGGAATGGAAGCGATGAAATCTGATATGTCAGGTGCTGCAGCAGTTTGTGCGGCCACTATTGCGATTGCAATGATGAAACTTCCTGTAGCAATTGATTGCTACGCACCCCTTGCAGAAAATATGGTTAGTGATAATGCAACCAGACCAAGTGACATAATCACAATGTACGGTGGAAAAACTATTGAAGTTCTAAATCCTGACGCCGAAGGTCGTCTAGTTCTTGGTGATGCGCTAGTTAAGGCGCAAGAGAATAAGAATCTCGATGGAATAGTTGATGTGGCAACTCTCACCGGCGCACAAGTTATAGCGTTAGGAACTCGCACTGCTGCGATTATGACCAATAACCAAGAATTTAGTGATCACTTCTTTGCAATTAGCAAAGCAGCTGGCGAAGCTTTTTGGCCAATGCCACTTCCAGTTGAACTTCGCGCATCACTAGATTCACCGGTTGCAGATATGGCCAATATCGGAGAACGGATGGGCGGAATGTTGGTAGCCGGCCTTTTCTTAAAAGAATTCATTTCTCCAGAATTGCCTTGGTTGCACCTTGATATTGCAGGTCCTGCCTATAACGAAGGTGAGCCATATGGCTATACGCCAGTCGGTGGAACAGGCATGGCCCTTAGATCTTTGGTGGCCCTTGCTCAATCTGCCGCAATTTCGTAATCACAGGCGAGAACTGGCAAGATAGTCTCATTCGGTAGATTGCTTTACGAAGGAGCGCGCACAGGTGTCCAACTTTGATCTCGTAGTTTTAGGTGGAGGCAGCGGCGGATACGCAGCAGCCCTACGCGGTGCCCAACTAGGCCTAAGCGTTGCCTTGATCGAAGCAGACAAACTCGGCGGAACCTGTCTTCACCGTGGATGTATTCCAACTAAGGCGTTATTGCACGCGGGCGAGATTGCAGATGGCACGCGCGAGGCAAGCCACTTTGGCATCAACGCCACATTTAACTCAATCGATATGGCTGGCGTAAATTCTTATAAAGATGGTGTCGTAACAAAACTCCACAAGGGTCTGCAAGGTTTGGTTAAATCTCGCAATATTACTTATGTCGAGGGGCACGGAAAGCTTGTCGCTAAAGATACTGTCGAAGTAAATGGCACGAAGTACACAGGAAAAAATATTGTCTTAGCAACTGGTTCTTACGCAAAAACTCTTCCTGGTTTAGATGTAGACGGCAAGCACATAATCACTTCTGAACATGCCATAAAGATGGACTATGTACCTAAGAGCGTAATTGTTCTTGGTGGTGGAGTTATTGGATGTGAGTTTGCATCCGTTTGGAAATCTTTTGGTGCCGAAGTAACAATCATTGAGGGTCTCCCACATCTGATTGCACTTGAAGATGAATCCTCCAGCAAACTACTAGAGCGTGCTTATCGCAAGCGCGGAATCAATTTTGAACTTGGCGTACGCTTTAAATCTCACGCCGTTACTGCAGATGGTGTCAGCGTTATCTTAGAAGATGGCAAAACATTTAGCGCTGAGGTACTTCTCGTGGCTGTTGGACGCGGTCCAGTTTCAGCCAACTTGGGGTATGAAGAGCAAGGAATAACTATGGATCGTGGTTATATCTTGGTCGATAACAAGTGCCGCACTAATGTTCCGGGAATCTGGGCAGTTGGCGATTTAATCCCAACCTTGCAGCTTGCACACGTCGGATTTGGTGAAGGAATTCTCGTTGCTGAAGAGATCGCTGGACTAAATCCCCGACCAATTAATTACTACGGTGTACCACGCGTTACATATTCTGAACCAGAAGTTGCTTCAGTAGGCCTAACAACTGCCCAAGCAAAAGAGCGCGGATTTGATGTCGTTGAACTTAATTACGACTTGGCTGGAAATGGCAAAGCACAAATTTTACGCACTGCCGGATCAATCAAACTGGTATCGCAAAAAGGTGGCCCAGTTCTCGGAATCCATATGGTCGGTGCGCGCGTCGGTGAACTTCTAGCAGAAGCACAACTAATCTTTAACTGGGAAGCATCAGCTGATGATGTAGCACCTTTAATCCATGCTCACCCAACGCTTTCTGAAGCAATGGGCGAGGCTCACATGGCACTTGCCGGCAAACCATTACACGCTCACGGTTAATTAAGGAAAAGGAAAAGCTATGACTTTCTCAGTAACGATGCCTGCACTTGGTGAAAGTGTCAGCGAAGGAACAGTCACACGTTGGTTAAAGGCTGAAGGCGACCACGTTGCAATGGACGAGCCACTCCTTGAAGTATCGACCGATAAAGTTGATACCGAAATTCCTTCACCTGTTGCTGGTACTTTGCAAAAGATTGTTGTTGGAATTGATCAGACAGTTCCGGTCGGCGCTGAACTTGCAATAATCGCAGACGGCGCTGCACCTGCCTCAACACCGGCGCCTGCAGCACCTGTTGCCGCTGCGCCTGTTACTCCCCCTCCTGTTGCCGCTGCACCTACACCAGTAACTCCTGTTGCCGCAGCACCTGCCGCAACAGGCGCGGGAACAATTATTACTATGCCCGCACTTGGTGAAAGTGTCAGCGAAGGAACTGTTACTCGATGGTTAAAGGGTGTCGGCGATAGCGTTGCAGTCGATGAAGCGTTACTAGAAGTTTCAACAGATAAAGTTGATACCGAAATTCCATCACCTGTTGCTGGAACAATTATTTCTATCGATGTTCCGGTAGATACAACCGTTCCTGTTGGTGCACGTCTAGCTGTAATTGGTGGTGCTGGAGCGGTCTCTGCTCCAGTCGTTCCTGCCACACCGGCACCCGTTGTTGCCGCACCCGTTGTTGCCGCACCCGTTGTTGCCGCACCCGTTGTTGCCGCACCCGTTGTTGCCGCCCCCGTTGTTGCCGCCCCCGTTGTTGCCGCACCTGTTTCTATCTCGCAACCACTCGATGCTTACGTAACCCCAATCGTGCGCAAACTTGCATCAGAACTCGGCGTAAATCTCGCGAATATTTCTGGCACAGGTGTTGGCGGACGTATTCGCAAAGAAGACGTTCAGGCTGCAGCGCCAAAGACTGCGAGTGCACCGTCTGCTTCGACTCCAGTAGCTGCCGCACCAGCACAGCGTTCGAACGCTGTAGTTGCTGTATCACCTCTTCGCGGAACAACTGTGACAATGTCACGACTTCGAAAAGTAATCGCAGCGCGTATGGTTGAATCACTACAAGTCAGCGCTCAACTTACAACTGTCATTGAAGTAGATGTCACAAAGATTGCACGCTTACGCGATCGTTCGAAATCCACCTTTGAAGCCCGTGAAGGCGTAAAGCTTTCATTCTTGCCATTCTTTGCTGTCTCTGTATGCGAAGCACTCAAGCAGCACCCGGTCCTCAACTCTTCGGTTGAAGGAGATCAGATTATTTATCACGGCGCTGAACATTTAGGAATCGCAGTCGATACCGAACGCGGATTATTAGTCCCGGTTATCCATAGCGCTGGAGATCTAAATATGGGCGGAATCGCCCGAAAGATTGCCGATTTAGCAGAACGTACTCGTGAAAATAAAGTGACTCCCGACGAACTCGGTGGTGGAACATTTACATTAACAAATACGGGAAGTCGCGGCGCTTTATTTGATACACCGATTATTAATCAGCCACAAGTTGCAATCCTTGGCTTAGGAGCGATTGTAAAGCGCCCTATGGTCGTCAAGGGCGAAGATGGCGGCGAGACAATCGCAATTCGTTCAATGGTCTACCTCGGACTTTCATATGATCATCGGGTTGTAGATGGAGCAGATGCTGCGCGATTCTTAGTAACTTTGAAAGAGCGTCTTGAAGGCGGCGCATTTGAGTCAGATCTAGGACTTTAATTTTTATGGCACTCGCTCAAAGAATTGCCGTGACCGGTGCATCTGGTTTAATCGGAAGCGCTCTTGTTGGCTACTTAAAGTCCGAAGGTCACACTGTTCAACGCCTAGTGCGTCGAGCAACCGTTGCTCCTGATGAAATTAGGTGGGATCCAAAGACGGGCTATGTAGATATTGATGCACTTCGTGGCGTAGATGCAGTCATTCACCTTGCTGGAGTTGGCGTGGGTGATAAGCGCTGGACTAAGCGATATAAATCTGAGATCTTGAATTCGCGCATGCTGGGCACAACGACAATTGCAAATGCTGTCGCAGAGGTTAAACCTCAAGTCTTTATTTCAGCTAGCGCTATCGGCTGGTACGGAGATTCTGGAAATCGTGCGGTAGTCGAAAGTGATTCTGTGGGTCAGGATTTTCTTGCTGCCGTGTGTCGCGAATGGGAAAGTGCAGCAGATCTAGCAGGAGATATCCGCACCGTAAAACTTCGTACTGGATTAGTTCTTGATCCAACTGGTGGCGCGCTGGGCAGAATGTTGCCGCTCTTTAGATTTGGGCTTGGCGGTAAGTTGGGTTCAGGCAAACAATGGTGGTCTTGGATCACTTTGCACGATGTAATTCGCGCCATTGTTTTCTCGCTAGAAAAGAAGATTTCTGGTCCAATTAATTTGACTTCGCCAAATCCGGTTACCAATCAAGAATTTACTTCTGCGCTAGCTCGGGCGATGAAACGACCTGCGCTATTTCCTGCACCAGCAATTGCGCTAAAAATTGCACTCGGTGGATTTTCTAGTGAAGTGCTTGGCTCGAAGAAGGTTATGCCAAATGCGCTAACTGAGGCAGGTTTCCAATGGGATTACCCCCATATTTCAACAGCGCTACAAGCCCTCGTCGAGCATTAACTCTTCTGCTGCCAAACGCCCAGAAAGTAACGCTCCATTTTGTGACGGCGCAGTTAAATAATCTCCTGCACGGTAAATATTTTCATTAACACGCAAACTTGCCACCCGATTAATTCCTGGGGAAAATAGCGGAAGCGCAGAGTGAATTTCATACTTTGCTAAGAAGCGCCAATCCCCCGTAGAACAACCCCACATAAGAGCTAAATGGCGGCGAACTTCTGATTCGGAAGCGTGTGAAATAGTTGTAGAAGAAATAAGCGACTGTCCCTTTGGCGCATATCTAGCAGATAGATTTGAAATACATATGGAGTTAACTACTGGTCCACGATGTTGTGAATCAAGAAGCAATTGCGCCGTTTCGGTAGGTGCCTTATCGGTGGCGTGATACCAAGTAATCGAGCTCAATAACGGGGTTACTTGATCAGAACCTAAGAGCTGCCCAGCAGTTGTTAGATCGGTCGCCAAAATAATCTTTTTTGCAATAAATTCACCATTGTTGGTAACCACAGTCTGATCGCGGATTTCTTCAACTCGAGTATTCGAATGTAAGTTCTTGACTCGCTTGGCTAGCGCAAGCGGCAGAGCACTCACGCCATCAGCTGGAATACCCGAGCGGCCAGATATGAAACTGCCGATAATCTCTCGCCCAACCACTGCGCTGACTCGTGCAGGATCGGCGAGAAAGACTCCTTGCAAAAAAGGTTTCAATACTTTCTGATAAAGATCACTCGTGCCACAGCGCAGTAAATGTGCTTCGACGCTCTCTGACTGCAGGGGCTTGGAGAGTAAATACTTTAAGAAAGATAATTTGGCGGCTAACGACCCAGACTTGGAAGAAAAAATTGAGAAAAAAGCAGTACGCGGATCGCCCAGGCTTACATAATCTGAATCAAATGAGACGCAAACCGAACGCGGTGCTTGCCTAAAATCTAATTCCTGTTCAATCCCCCTATGTTTTACTTCCGGGTAATTCATATTAATTAATTGAAAACCGCGATCTAGAATAAAACCGTCAATGATGTCGCTCGCGACCCGCCCACCAGGTCTATCTGATGACTCCAGAACGGTGACTTGCGCACCAGCATCTTGCAGAGTTAAAGCAGCACTTAGCCCAGCAAGGCCAGCACCAATTACTACATACATCTAATTTAAAAAATTACTTATTTTGCAATTTGGATGGCCACCAGATTTTTGGTCCAATGTCGTGCACTAATGCGGGAACCAATACTGAGCGAACAATGATCGTGTCTAGTAAAACACCAAAGGCGACTGCAAAGCCAAGTTGGGCAAGTGGTACCAAGGGAAGAAGTCCGAGAACGGCAAATGTAGCCGCTAGGACGATTCCTGCGGAAGTGATAACTGCGCCAGTAACCGTAACGCCCTTAATAACTCCAGCGCGTGTTCCGATCTTGGCACTTTCTTCTCTAACACGTGTCATCAGGAAGATGTTGTAATCAATGCCAAGTGCCACAAGGAAGATAAATGCAAATAGTGGGAATGAATTATCTCCACCTGCAAAACCGAATATGTGATTAAAGACCAACGCACAAACTCCGAGGGTTGCAAAGTAGCTCAGAACAACGGTTCCCAGCAAGAGAACTGCGCTGAGAATGCTACGCAGCAGAACTCCCAGAATAATTGTAATTACTAACAAAATAATTGGAATAATTGTTTTATTGTCACGATTATTTGCGGTGCGCACATCAAAGTAAACTGCGCTAGTTCCTCCAACGAGGGCTGACGCATCAGCGGCTTTAGCCAGTTCGCGAATTTTAGGAATGTCATTTCCCGCTTCAACGCTATCTGGAGCAGTATCGAGGGTGACGTTGAGAATTGCGCGACCATTTACAACTTTTACATCTGGTGCTGGTTGACCTGGAAGCGAC
>JBIIPL010000005.1:0-23156 GCA_044342645.1 Candidatus Planktophila sp.
TTAATTATCTTCAGAATCGAAAGATCAAGCAGGTACCAATTTGCACCCACAGACAAATTGATATCAAGAGTCGAAAAATAGGTATCTGAAAGTGGTGAATTTGCGGTAATCAAACCTAAGCCGGAGGCGATCAGAATCAGTAAGCCGCCAGTTGACTCTCGACGCAAGAAATCACGCAACGGTGATATGCGAGATTTCATGCACTTACTTTAACTTACAGCGCGATCTTGGGCTCGAATTTTTTTACGAGAGAGAAGGAAGTGCCCAGAAAAACCAACAATCAGTGCGAAAATCACGCCCACATTCGCAAATGCCCACGGACCTTCTTTTCCTCCGATTAAAAAGAGAAGATAACCCTGCCAAGAGAGCCAGCTTGCAAATGTATTGGTTACAAATCCCCAGCCAATAAATGAGCCAATGGCCATCAGCGTAAGTGATTTAAGGTTCCAGATTCCATAACGCCCTTCGAGGCGATAAAGATCTGTTTCATCGTATGCGCGCTTTCGCAATAACACATCGGTGACAAAGATCGCAGACCAAGTGGCGATCGGTACTCCAAGAGTGATTAGGAATCCTTGGAACGGGTAGAAGAAACTGTCTGCAACCCAAACTATGTAAATAGTTCCAATCAACATCACTGTGCCATCAATGCCTGCCGCAACGTGGCGTTTAACTGGAAGTCCAACAGATATCAACGTTAATCCAGATGAATATAAATCGAGAATTGCTCCACCGACCAATCCAAAAATCGCGATTAGCGCAAATACCGCCAGGTACCAGGTTGGAAGCAGAGTGGTTAACGCGCCAATTGGATCCATACCGATTGACTCAGATAACTTCGGATCACTGCCAGCCAAGAGCGCCCCGTAGGTTACTAATCCAATCGGAACGATTGAAGCGCCTACGACGGTCCAACCCACAACTGAACGACTAGATGTTGTGCGCGGCAAATAGCGTGAATAATCTGCCGCTGAATTTACCCAACCAAGTCCAATTCCCGTTATTCCAAAAATTAGAGCGCCCATAAATCCTTGTAAATTTCCGGAAGGAATTTCAGAAACTGCTCTCCAATTTACTGAGTCAACTGTGAGAAAGATGTACAGCAAAGTTGCGGCTACGGTAATAATTGTCAGGTATTTCTGCAAGCGCATAATCACGCCATGTCCAAGCACGCCACCATAAATTGTTAAAGCGGCTGCAATAACAAATCCCAGAACCATAGCTAGATCACGATCGAAATCTCCCAATCGAACCAAAATTGTTCCGGTGGCTAACGTTGCTAACGAGACCAGGACTGTTTCCCAGCCAACAAAGACTAGATAGGAGAGAAGTCCAGGAACAATATTGCCTTTAATTCCAAACGCAGCGCGGGATAAAACCATAGTTGGAGCATTCGACCTCTTACCCGCAAGCGAGCTAAAACCTACTAAGAGAAATGAAAGTATCGTGCCGATAAAGGCGGCAGCTGTTGCCTGCCAGAATGAAATGCCAAAGCCAAGAAAGAATGAACCGTAAGAAAGCGCCAGCAGCGATACATTTGCACCGCACCACGGCCAAAAGAGTGAAGAAGCTTTTCCGGTTCGTTGAGATTCGGAAATAACATTGGTGCCATTTAATTCTAAATTCATCACGCTAGGTTACGGTATCTCTCGCTCTTCTTAATCGAGGAAGAAATCAAGTAAGAAATCCTTAGTGCCGGGTACAACGGAATACTTATCCAGTTCGGTAACCCCTACCGATGCCAGAACTTCATCATCAACAAAGAAGTTGCCTGTGGTTTCCTTAGATGGTCGATTTAGGATTACATAGGCTGCGTCAGCCAAGATTTCTGGTGTGCGACAAGCTGCAGTATCAATTCCAGGAATCATTTGCAGTGCCGCGGTATCAATTGCCGTGCGTGGCCATAAGGCATTTACTGCAATTCCGGTCTTACGAAATTCCTCAGACATTCCAAGGACGCACATAGACATTCCGTACTTCGCCATTGTGTAAGCAACATGGTGTTGGAACCATTTCGCTTTCATCGAAAGTGGTGGAGAAAGCGTCAAGATATGTGGGTTGCGCCCAGCCTCGGCAGATGCACGTAGATGTGGGATCGCAGCCTGGGAAGTTAAAAAGGTGCCGCGCACATTTACATCAAACATTAAATCAAAGCGCTTGGCCGGAGTCGCCTCTGTTGGGGTTAAATTAATTGCGCTGGCGTTATTGATCAAGATATCAATCCCACCAAATTCTGCTGCAGTTTGTGCGATTGCATCGGCTATCTGATTTTCATCGCGTAAATCGCATTGAATAGGCAGTGCCGTTCCGCCGGCCGCTCGAATCTCTTCGGCAGCTGTGTGAATAGTTCCTGGCAACTTTGGATTTGGATCAGATGTCTTCGCCGCGATTGCAATGGATGCGCCATCTCGCGCAGCACGCAGCGCTATAGCTAGGCCGATTCCGCGAGATCCGCCAGTTATAAAGATCTTCTTGCCTGATAAATCTCCAGTGATTGTCATTACTTCCCTTTCTTTGCCATAAAGTTCATAAAGGCTTCCATTGCTTCCTCCGATTGCAGCGCAAGTGAGAAGAGTTCGAATTCTGCTTTCATTACTGCTGCTACTGCATCGTGCTTGCTCGCCTTCAAGAGCGCTTTGGTATTTATCATCGCTTGCGGTGGATTTGTAGCAATTGCTTTTGCTAATTCCATCGCCTCACTTAAAGGATCGGCTGCGATAGATGCAACCAATCCCATTTCACGCGCGCTATCCGCAGTAAAACTTTCTCCAGTGAAGAAGATCTTTGCTGCTCTTTGGTATCCAACTAAGAGCGGGAAGAGGTAGCTAGAACCAGCTTCTGGAACCAAACCGAGTGATGCAAAGGGCATAGAAAATTTCGCTGTAGGGGATGCAATAACTACATCGCAATGTAAAAGCATTGTGGTTCCGACGCCGACCGCATTTCCCTTTACCGCTGCAATCAAGGGCTTTGGAAATTCCAGAAGTGATCCTAGAAATTTTGCAACATCGCTATCTTCACCTGTTGGTGGATTTGCCAAGAAATCTGAGATGTCGTTGCCGGCAGTGAAATGATCGCCCTCACTCGTAATGATCACAGCACGAACGCCAAAATCTCCTGCAGCCTCGTTTAACCCATTTGCTAATCCGGCATACATCTCGCGAGTGAGCGCATTCATCTTCGCGGGGCGGTTGAAAGTTAGAACTTGGATATCGCCTTCACGACGGCTGATGATTTCTGACATTTGCCTATCCTACTGGTTGGTAAACTAGGAAAGAAAGAGGATGATGGAAGGGACGGAGGGGTCGCTATGGCAAGAGATATCACAATAATCGCACGAGAGTTAAACCCATTTGAGCAATTAGTTCTTGGATTGATGTGTGATGGCAAAACCAATTCGGCAATTGCTCGGGAGACATCTCACACCGAAAAGGTTATAGAAAATACTATTGGTCGATCTGCTAAAGCTTTTAACATTAAATCTGATCCCGACACGAATATTCGAGTTTTATTGGCGCTGGCTTATCGCGCACATTATGGGGATGCAGCATTCGATCGGTTGAAAGTTGCCTGCTCACATTTACAAGTTGGCGCAGATGGACAATCGCTTTGCAATCGCGAAGTTCATTAACTAGATCACAAATTCCCTAGGGTTAGCCCTCACCGACTCTGGTGAAGTGCTAGCCCTCACCATTTGCACAATAGGCACATCTCGACAGGAGTATTAATTGTCCTGCACCTAATCGTTGGGTGTCTAAAAGGGAGAGAATTAAAAAATGAAGAGAAAGAGTTTTGACAGAATAGTTACAGCTGTAGGTTTTGGTTTGGCAGTATTTCTACTAATCGCAGCAGGGCTACTTAACTGGGGTGCAAATTTTGCTTCTGGCGCAGTCAGCTCACAGTTAAAAGCACAAGAAATTACAATTCCGGCAGTGACTGGAAATCCTGAAGAAGCAGCAGATGTTACAAAGTTCTTTACAGATAACGGTGACAAAGTACTATCTGACGCGAAGCAAGCACAAATGTATGCCGATAATTTTCTTGGTTTCCATTTATCAAAGATGCCAACATACGCCGCAGCAACTGCCGCAAGTCGTGCAGCTAATGCCGCAATGGCCACAGATCCATCTGATGAAGCACTCAAATCTGAAGCGGCCGCAAAGGTAGCAATGGTAGATACAGTATTTAAGGGCACCGTCCTTCGCGGAACGCTGCTGACAGCATATGCATTCGGAACTTTGGGATCTATTGCAGGAATTTCTGCTCTGGTTTCACTTGCTGGTTCTTTAGTGATGCTGTTGCTTTCAGTTCTTGGGTTACTTCATATTCGTCGTGTCCCTGAGGATGCGACGATTTAACCCTCAACTCTCCGTGAGGGCGCCCCTCGTTAGCCGCGAAAGCAGTGGCTAGCGAGGGGTTTTTATTGCGACTCGCCCCAGAATGACCAATGAGTTGTGAACCAAGCAGGAATACCCTTTAGACACCTTCCCTGCAATAAGTGCTCACACATACGGTGAACGCTCTCGTAGCAACTTATTTGGAAAGGTAATCAATGTCCTTGCTCACTTGGAAAGTCCACGGAACTGGAAAGAAAATTTCCGCTGGTGAAGTTGTTTCAACAGATGAAAGACTCAGCTGGCCCCGCACTATGGGTGTTGGTCTTCAGCATATCGCCGCAATGTTCGGCGCAACATTCTTGGTACCGATCATCACTGGATTTCCTCCAACCACAACGCTGTTCTTCTCTGGAATTGGAACAATCCTTTTCCTAATAATTACAAAAAATAAAGTACCTAGCTATCTAGGATCTTCTTTTGCTTTCCTTGGTCCGATTGGCGCAGCAGTTGCCTCAGCTGGTGCTGGTGGCGGAATGGCTGCTGCACTCGGCGGCATCGTCTTCACTGGTGTTGTACTTGCACTTGTTGGCTTTGCAGTTCGCGCGGCTGGAATTGGCTGGGTTAACTGGCTCCTTCCACCTGTCGTGACCGGAACCATTGTTATGGTTATTGGTTTCAATCTTGCAGGAGCTGCAAAAGGTAACTTCACAAAAGATCCACTAATCGCGATTATTACTTTGGGAAGCATCGCACTTATTGGGGTAATTTCTAAGGGCTTCTTGAGTCGAATCAGCATTTTCTTGGGACTCGCAGTCGGCTACATCGTTGCCCTAATTATGGGGGATGTAGACACAAAGGGAATTGAAGCAGCATCTTGGTTTGCAATTCCAACTTTCACAACTCCAACGTTCAGCATGAATGTAATGATCCTGTTCCTGCCAGTTGTTCTCGTATTGATTGCAGAAAACGTAGGACACGTTAAATCTGTTGCCGCGATGACTGGTAAAGATCTTGATGATCAAATGGGCAATGCGCTTATGGCAGATGGTGTTGCAACCACACTCGCCGGCATGGGTGGCGGTTCAGGAACAACGACTTATGCCGAAAACATCGGTGTAATGGCGGCAACTCGCGTTTTCTCAACAGCGGCATATTGGGTTGCTGGAGCAGGCGCAATTTTGCTTTCGCTATCACCAAAATTTGGAGCAGTACTGAGTGCTACTCCTGTTGGGGCGCTCGGTGGAGTTTCCACTGCCCTCTTTGGAATGATTGGAGTTCTAGGTGCGCGCATCTGGATTGATTCAAAGGTGAATTTTGCCGATTCAACCAATCTTCTAATTGCAGGTTCTGCATTAATCATAGGAATCGCCGATTACTCATGGACTCGTGGCGATTACACATTCACCGGAATCGTAAATGCAACCCTGGTTGCAGTTATCGGCTATCGCGTTCTTCACGCGATATCGGATGCACGCGGTAAATAATCAGGAATACGCTGTAAGGAAGGGGCGGCTTTTGCCGCCCCTTCTGCATTTTTCAAGAGTTACAATTATCAAATGGTCATTCCAAGCCGATTAGCTGAATACATCATCGCCGCGATGGTCATCATTCTGGCACCTGGCCCCAGTGTTTTATTTGTTATTGCACGCGCAATTGCCTGGGGAAGAAAAGTTGCAGTCTTTACAGTCGCTGGAAATGTAACCGGTGCATTCGCTCTTTCATCTCTTGTCGCATTCGGTTTAGGTCCGATACTTTCTAGATCTGATTTCGCCTACTCCGCTGTGCAATGGGGTGGTGGTGGATATTTAGTTTATTTAGGTGTCACGGCAATTCGCGCCCGTAAAATTCACGCTGCCGATATGCGAAATCAAGGAACTGTGGTTCCAACATTTTGGCGCTCGGCTCGCGATGGTTTCTGGGTTGGTGCGCTAAATCCTAAAGGTTTGGTTTTCTACGCAGCAGTGCTCCCCCAATTTATTGATATCGAACGTGGGCAAGTAACCTCACAACTATTACTTCTTGGAGCGCTCTTTTCTATTTTGGCATTTATCTCAGATGGATCTTGGGGGTTGCTCGCCGGCACCGCCCGCGTTTGGCTCGCAAGCGATGAGAGCAGATTAGAAAAATTACGTGCAACAGGTGGAATAGTTATGGTCATCTTGGGTCTATCGGTGATTGCGTCAGCCGTGCGTGATTTAATCATCACATGACTTTGAAAATTGTTAAACCAGCTGCACCTGCTCGCGACACTATTGCGCCATCTGATCTGACTTTTGGGCTATCAACTTGCAAGCGCTGTCTCTGGATTAAGTACTGGTTTAAAGTCACTATGCCCGGACAATTTCCACTGGTAAAGCCATTGTCGTCAGCGCAAGAAGAACACTTTCGTCGCGCTGCAATGCCCGACCTAGATCCTTCACTCGCACCTGGAGTAGTAAAACAATGGGGACAATGGGTTAAGAGCGCGCCTATAGAAGTAGATGGAAAAGCAACACGTTGGCGCATCCTGGGAATTTATGACTTGCTTGCACATTATGACGATGGCTCAGTCGGAATCATCGATTGCAAAGTCTCTGACTCTGATCGCGATAACGCCCAGTTCTATGCACCACAGTTAGAGGCATATGCCTACGCCCTCGAGAACCCTGAAAAAGGTAAGCCTTTCCCAGTCACTTCTATGGGGCTCTTAGTTTGGAAGTTAGCTGGAGTTACAGAAACTGCAGATGGAGCCTACGGATTTGGGGTCACCCAGCACTACCTGCACGTAACCCGCGACCAAGCACAATTTAACTCATTGATTTCAGATTTAATTGATGTAATTGAAGGGGAAGTTCCGGCAGCGGGAGCTGATTGCGATACTTGTAATTACTTAATCAAGCGCCTAGCACTAGAAATTAATTAACCTTCATCTTCTTCTGAACTCTTCTTAGCCTTTGTCGCATAGGTATCAACATATTCTTGACCAGAGAGCTCTTGAATGGTTGCCATAATTTTATCTGTGACATCTCTTAAGTAAAGCAAATCAGTTGAATCACCTTCGAAGTACATAGGTTCGCCGAAGATCATTTCAACGCGCATCACTTTTGGAACGACAGTTCCGGTTGGTTGAATCTTCTCGGTGTTAAACATTGCTACCGGAATAATTGGGGCGCCAGATTCGATTGCTAAACGTGCAATGCCGGTACGTCCCTTATATAAGCGCCCATCAGGAGAACGCGTACCTTCTGGATAAATACCTAGACACTTGCCCTCTGCAAGGACTTTAAGACCTGCGATGAGCGCCGCTTCACTTCGTCGGCCACCTGAACGATCGACTGGAACTTGGCCTAGCGCAATAAATGTTAATTTCTTTAGCAATCCCTTAGGTCCAGGCGATGTGAAGTACTCGCTCTTAGCAAGAAAGGTAACTTTGCGCGGCACAACCAAAGGCATGAAAATTGAATCGCTAAAAGATAGATGGTTTGAAGCGATGATCACCGGACCAGTACCTGGCACATTACGCAGCCCCTTCACCTTTGGGCGAAAGAGAATCATGAGGAATGGGGTTAAAAATGCGCGCAAGATGCCGTACGGCAGGTTGTTCATGGTTCTAATTTAGCGTCAAAAGGTTGGAATGTGCGAATATGAACCATGGAGCAGGAGTAATGAGCGAAAACGATAAGCGCCAGGATGGCCCAGATGACGCTACAGAACGCGAATTGATTGAGATGGAATTTCAATCAATGGTTGAAAATCTATCCTTAGATGAGTCCACGCCAACTTCATATCTTGATGAACTTGATGCATTTGTAGAACAAGATAAATTTGTTGCACCCATTCCCATCAGAAAAAGCGCTTTGCAATCTTTTCGCGATGCGCTATCTGCCTTCAAGAAATGGAAAAACGGAAAAAACTTTCGTGATGACGACGGAGCAGCTCTTTAGATTCGTGAGAGATCAGCAACCCCGACCAAACCTGCATTATTGCCAAGTTCTGCAGGGATAATTTCTGGGTAGGGATGCTTGCCACTAAATGGGATTAAGCGCAACGCTGCTTCTCTAGTTGGCCCAAGAAAAATTTCGCCGGCTTCAATTACTCCCCCACCTAAAACTATGCAAGAAGGATCAATCACCGCACAGAGCGAAGCGATACCCGCACCTAAATAACTAGCCATCGTGTTAAATGCAGCAAGTGCAACAGTGTCGCCTTCACGAGCAGCTTCAGTAATGTGATGACCCTTTAAGCCTTCCAATGTGCCATCACCGCGAGCGAGCAAATTGCGTGCAATATCTGGGCTGGCACTTATCGCTTCTCGAGTATGGCGCATCAACGCAGATCCAGATGCATATTGCTCCAAGCATCCACGAATACCACAACCACACAAATGACCTTCGGGAACAATTCTTATATGGCCGAGTTCTGCGCCAATCCCAAATGCTCCACGAAAAAGTGAACCACCTAGAATTAACCCTCCGCCTACTCCAGTTCCCAAAGTTAATAACATTAAATCTTTATGGCCGCGACCAGCACCATATTTAAATTCACCCCAAGCGGCTGCATTGGCATCGTTCTCTAAAACAATTCGTTTTCCAAGAATTTGAGTTAGCTCTTGATTTAAATCAACCCCATTCCAGCCCGCGATATTTGGCGTAGCTAAAATAGTTTTCCGATCCGATGAAATAAATCCTGCGGCAGAGACTCCAATTGCTTCACTTTCAAATTCTCGCCCCAATTCATTTGCTACGTCAGCAATTGCTTGAGTAAGCGCGCGCCCACCTTCGCGGGGTGTATCGCGTCGCGCAGTAGCAAGAATTTCACCACTGGCACTGACAACGCCGCCAAGAACCTTGGTACCACCTACATCGATTCCGATGGTGTTGGAAGCCACGCAGTTATCCCTCTATATGTTCTTTGAGCTGCTTTAACGCGCTATCAATAGTTGTTTTCTCCTGCTTTGCAATCATCATCGCTGGAATTGGCATTGATAATCCAACTGAGAGTTCATAAGTTACTGAAGTTGCATCACCGCCTAAATTCTTAAGTAAATATGCACCATCCATTTTGGTAAGGATGTTGGCATCATCGAGTGAAAAAGTAACCTTGTCCGGAGCAGCGCTCCAGTCGAAGTCGAGAGTTACTACATCTTTCACGGCGCCGGCATCGACTGTCAGCTTTGCCTTCGTGGCGCGCCCCTGATCATCGGTGGCAAGGACATCTACCTTTTTAAAGGCCCCTGACCATTCCGGATAGGAGGCTATTGCGAACAAGGTGGCCCCGACTTCGGAGATTGGGGCATCGATGGTGATTGTGGAACTACTGAAATCGCTCATGACCACAGGTTACCCGTAAAAAAGTGCTTTGCCGCCTCTCCCCTTTTTTCAAGACGGGCGCTAGCGTTGGGGCATGAATGAAATCTCAATCCCGGCCCTTGTCCCTGCTGCCGCTTCAGGCAACCTTACAAATTTGATCGCTGAACGCGCTTGGTTTGAACCAAATCGCGTAATGCTCTCTCGCCCGCTCGGTGATGGCTGGCAGAAAGTTAGCGCCCAAGAGTTAGATGCCGAAGTTCGTGCAACTGCAAAAGGTCTCGTCGCAGCCGGTATTCAGATCGGTGATCGTGTCGCGATCATGGCTCGCACTAGATATGAATGGACAATTCTAGATTTCGCTATTTGGTACGCCGGTGGATGTGTAGTCCCAATTTATGAAACATCTTCTGCCGAGCAAGTCGATTGGATCTTGAGCGATTCCGGTGCAGTTGGCCTAATTGTTGAAACGCCAACACATCGCGAGTTAGTAAACACAGTTTTGCCTGCACATACCAAGCACATTTGGACTATGACCGAAGATGTACTTTCTGTACTGGCCACCGCAGGAGCACACATCGGTGACGACGAAATCGATCGCCGCAGAAACGCACTTTTGCCTGACACCCTTGCTACCTTGATTTATACATCTGGAACAACTGGGAAACCAAAAGGTGTGCAATTAACTCACGGCAACTTCTTATCCGAGTGCGGCAATGTTGTTGAAGGTGCAAGCGATCTCTTCCTTAAGCCAAATGGTTCGACGCTTCTCTTCTTACCTGTTGCTCACGTATTTGGGCGCATGGTTCAAATTGGAGCAATTCGCGCAGGACTGCATCTAGCTCACTGCAGCGATCCTGTCGGACGCTTGCAACCAGATCTTGCATCATTTAAGCCGACCTTCGTGCTTGCTGTACCTCGCATCTTTGAAAAGGTTTATAACGGTGCCGAAGCCAAGGCAGATGCTGCTGGTAAAGGAAAGATTTTCCGCAAGGCTGCAGATGTTGCAATTGCATACAGCGAATCGCTAGATAAGCGTGGCTTTAATCCGCTACTTACTCTGAAGCACGCGTTATTCGACAAGTTGGTTTTTTCTAAGATTCGCGCCGCTTTAGGTGGAAATGTTGAAGCAGCTATTTCAGGTGGTGCACCTCTTGGAAAACGTCTTGGACACTTCTATCGCGGAGCTGGTGTAACTATTTATGAAGGTTACGGACTCACCGAAACTACCGCAGGTGCAACTTTGAATATCACTGGAGCGCTAAAAGTTGGCACAGTTGGAAAGCCAATTCCCGGAACAAGTGTAAAAATAGCCGACGACGGTGAAGTGTTAATTAAGGGACCAATCGTTATGCGCGGATATTGGCAGAACGATGCTGCCAACGCTGAAGTATTTACAGCAGATGGTTGGTTCAAATCTGGTGACTTAGGCCAGATTGATTCAGATGGCTTCCTTTCTATCGTTGGCCGCAAGAAGGAATTGATTGTTACCGCGGGCGGAAAGAATGTCGCACCTGCCGTACTTGAAGATCGCCTGCGTGCGCATCCACTTGTTAGCCAGTGTGTGGTAGTTGGGGATAATCAACCATTTATTGCTGCCTTAGTGACAATTGATCAAGATTCACTGAAGTCTTGGATTGTTGCGAATAAGAAAGATGGCGCAACAATTGCGACTTTGACTCAAGATCCAGATCTAATCGCTGTGGTGCAAACCGCGGTAGATGAAGCAAATAAAGCGGTAAGTAAAGCTGAATCTATTCGTAAATTCACCATTCTTCCTACCGACTTCACAATTGCTGGCGGACAACTAACGGCAAAGTTATCGATCAAGCGTCACGTTGTCGCCCAAGAATTTGCCAAGGAGATCAGCGAACTATTTACTAAGTGATTACGCCACAGCGTTTAGCTTTAGCCCGCGAACTTCATGACGGGGTGGCGCAAGATTTAGTTGCACTGGGTTATGAACTAGATCTGCTGTTGGCTGCTGCCGATACTCAAGCGCCCGTGCGTAAAGGGATACGTTCGTTGCGTTTTCAAGTCGATGAACTAATTGCAAAAGTTCGTCGCGAGATGTACCAACTAAGAGAAACTCAAGTTGAATCCGTTCAAGAAAAATTAGCAGTTGCTGCTAATGAGATATGTGGCGCTCGGTTATCGCATATAGAGATCGCCGAATTCGATATTGATCCTGCGCTAGGAATTGAAATCAACGCAATTGCTTCTGAGTTAATGCGAAATAGCGTCCGCCACTCTGGGGGTAGCGAGATTGAAATATTTCTTGGCCAAGTTGAAAATCACACCTACCTAGAAGTGCGCGATAACGGAAAAGGAGGTGCGACCTTGGATAGTTCACGTTTAGGTTTAATCGGAATAAAGGAACGGATTGAACTTCTCGGTGGTTCTTTTACTTATCTATCTACGAGCTCAGGAACCCGGGTCGCAATTACTCTTTGACTGTATCTGAAACACCGCAAATTTTGTTGGTTGATGATCATCCTTCAGTTAGATCCGGAATTAAGCGAGCAATCGAAAACGCTGGCATGTCTTGTTGCGGTGAAGCGGCTAGTCGCTCCGAAGCTTTCGCACAGATTGCACATAAAACACCCGATGGAGTAATTCTTGATCTCAATCTTCCTGACGGATCTGGGCTAGATATTGTGCAATGGATTCGTAAACATTCCAAAGAAATGGCGATAGTGATTCTGACGATGAGCGATGAAGAAAGTCATTTAATTGCTGCAATGCGCGCAGGGGCAAGCGCCTTTGTGAAGAAGAGCGCGCCGCTGGAAGAGGTTGTCGCATCTCTGAAAAGTGCGCTCAGGCAGCCAAATAATTTCAGTGCAGCAGGTATTAATAGCGCGCTAAGAAAAATTGAGACCGCCGATATTTTAACTCCACGAGAGTTGACTGTCCTGTACGCGCTTTCGCTGCCTGGCACAAATAGCCAAATGGCAAAGGCACTAAATATTTCAGAAGCCACGTTCAAGACCCATTTAGCTGCTATCTATCGCAAATTTGGGGTTGGTAATAGATTCGCAGCGGTAACAACGGGGCGAAACCTTAATTTGTTTTGAGAAGTTCGATAAATTTCACAGACCAGATATCCCAGCGCCAATTCGAAATTATCCATTCACGTCCGCGCTGACCCATTTCTTTAGCCCTAATTGGATCCTCAAATAAAGTGTTCACAGCCCGAGCGATCTCAGCCGGATCTCTTCCGTCTACTGTAATTCCAGTCACGCCTTCTAAAACTGCATCTGGTGCGCCACCAGATTTGCCTGCAATGACCGGCAAACCACAAGCGCTAGCTTCGAGATAAACAATTCCGAGTCCCTCGACTTCTAGCCCAGCCAGACGAGAACGCGATGGCATAGCAAATATGTCCCCGACAGATATGTACCGAGGAAGGTCTGCATATTGAATTCGACCGATGAAAGTTATGGAATCTTGCACCGAAAATTTCTTCGCTAGGTCTTCCAAGAGCTTTTGATAAGGCCCCGTACCTATTAGCAATACATGCGCGTCAGAATGGTGTTGCAAAATTTTAGGTAGCGCAGAGATTAAAGAATCCTGACCTTTGCGATGAACTAATCTACCAACGCAAACAATCACTTTTTTATTTGCAAGTCCCAGGGACTTTCGCAGTTCAGCACCCGAAGATTGTGGCGTGAAATGATCTGTGTCGATTCCTGGAGCAATCTTCACCATCGCAGATACTGCACTTGCAGATAAGGATCGAGAAATTTCTGTGCGAGTAAAATCTCCCAGATAAGTAAGGTGATCAACATGATTGCCGATAAATCGAATCGCCCACTTAAATGGCCAGATTTTGGCCCACCAGACTTCGTGTCCGTGGGTCAGTGAAACTATTTTCCGCGCACCTGATTTGCGCAGCCCCTTTGCCATGACCGCTAATGGCGCAGCAGCTCCAAAAAATACGACTTCAATTCTCTCCTTGGCAATTAATCTTTTTACAGCACGAGCGACTCTTGGGGTCGGTAATAGAATCTTTGATTTATCTCTAATTACTTTGACTCCCAATTGATCAAACCAATTCTGGTCATAGACGCTGGTATCGCCCTGCTGTGAGGTGTAAACAGTGACTGAACCTTGCGGCAATCTTTCGATGAGTCCCATGACAAAGGTTTCAATACCGCCAGCGCGTGGCCCAAAGTCATTTGTAATGCAGATAATTTTTTCAGTCATTTATTGATTTGAGAGTGAATTAAGTTAGAGGCGACGAGCGCCGACGTAAGGTTTACGTCCAAGATTTGATGCGCTGGCAACTTTTACTCGTGATCCAGATCGCGGTGCATGCACCATGGTGCCTTTGCCAAGATAAATTCCTACGTGCGAAATTGGGCGTCCAAAAAAGACCAGGTCTCCGGGCTTTAGGTCGCTGCGTTTTATAGATTTCCCATAACCATATTGCGCGCGCGATGAGTGCGGCAGAGAGACGCCAGCGCTTTGAAATGCTCGCATAGTCAAACCAGAACAATCCCAATATGTCATTCCGGCCGCGCCGAAAACGTACTTGTCGCCAATTTGCTTCAACGCATATTGCAGCGCTTTACCCGCGCGACCTGAAACACCAGAGAGCGCTTTTGCTGCAGCCAGAGATGATGCTTGATCGGCATCTTCTTCTAGCTCGGCAAGTCGAGCTAAACGCTCACGATCTTCCTTCTTTAGTTTTGATAACAGCGACTCGGCTTCTGCCAACTTTGCGGTGGCTCGTGCACTTTGCGCTGCTAATCTTTTTTGCGCCGCTTGCACCAACGCCAACTTGTCGTTGACCGTCAACGATGTTGCCGTTAGGCGTTGTTTTGCTGCTTGAAATTTGCGAAGTTCAACTGATTTTTTCCGGGTTATTGCTTCTAAGGAACCAGCGGCCGAGAGATAAAGTGCGGGGTTTGAAGAGAAAAGTAGTTCTAAGCTCTGGCTTAGTCCACCAGTTTTATATTGTTCGACTGCAATTGCACTCAACGTCTTTGAAAGCGCACTAACGCTCTGACTTTGAACTTCCTTCTTTGCTTGGATTCCGGCGAGAGTGCGATTTAGAGAAGCTAGCTTTACCTTCGCCTCTTGCGCTCCTTCTGCCGCAGTTGTCGCTTCTTCTTCAAGTTGGCGTACGCGAGCCTGCACTTCAGCCAAAGTTTGTGCCGCTTTGGCAGATGACGCAAGAAAAAGTGGAGCCGCGATCGCAATTAGGGCGATAGCAATTGGAGCCACTGATCGCAGTCGAAGTCCTTGGCCGATAGTTAACATAAGAGTTAAAGGCTAACGGGGGCGCTCGTGCATTCTCAACTTGAGATACGCGTGGCTAATCTGTGAATTTAGATTTTTATTGGGTTATCACGCTGAATTGAAGCGCAATGGGCGCACTAGTCCACGCGAAGAGAGTAGATCTATGGCTTCAGCGGTCGAATCTGGAATCTCGCAGAGAACTTCTTTACTCTCTTTATTAGTGATGAAAAAAGTCAAGATGCAATCATCACAACCAACATCTCGGATGGCACAGGTATCGCAGGAAATGATCATGTGAAAAAATATAGCCACCTCCACTGACATCACATCTTGGCGCGGTAGCCTTTTGGAATGGCGGTATTTGCATCACTTGTAGTCGGAAGCGATGGATCAACCGCCAAGGGTGGAAACTCACGAGGCATTACGAGCGGGGTAGACCGAACCGCCTTCTTGGCCCGTCGGCGCAGCGCAGACTTTCTCTTAATTGGTGGCGAAACTGCCCGCACCGAGCCTTACCACCGCACACCAGTCCCAGTTGTTATCTCATCCCGATCAATGATCAACTCCTTGACGGATAACCGCTTGGCGCACTGGTGGAACCTGTCGCCGACAGCAGCGCTTGCTAAAGGAATTAAAAAATTTGGCGAGAACGTTCTGGTGGAATCAGGCCCATCAATTATCGATGAACTGCTTTTAAATAAAGTACTCGATGGAATTTACTTAAGCATTACAGCAGTCACCGGTGGTGAAAAACCAATAGACATTGCAGCGCTGTTAGGAAACTTCGTTGAAATCGATCGAAGGGAAGTTGAAGGCACGCAATTTATAGAGGCTAAAAAGCGGAAATAACTGCAACGCCTGCGACTGCAGCGAATATGCCGATATATTGAATGCGATGCAGCCTTTCGTTTAGGAATTTGAAAGCTAGCACTGCAGTGAAAATTGGATACAAAGCACCGAGCACCATTGCTAAAGTTAAACTTCCTTTAGTTGTTGCCGCACCCAGAAGAATGTTAGCCAAGGCATCAGCGCAGCCAATAAAGATTAAAATAGGCGCTAACTTAAATTTTAATCCACCAATAGTTCGATACTTTAAAAGTATTCCAAGTGAAATAAACAATGTAGTTGTGCGCATCATTACCATCGTCATCAACACGCTACCTTGTGAACCGATAGCCATGCCAACTAATGCAAAGCCGAACCCAACGGCTGCACCTAGTGCGAGAATTAAAGGCTTTATCGGAAGGCCTTGCGATAATTCCGGGCCGCTTGCTAAGAATGCTCCGACAATTGCTAGCGCTGCACCTATCGAGAGAATTAGCGAGAGACGGTCTCCCTTTACGAAGAATGCATAAGCAACTGGAATCAGCGCTGATAAGCCGCTGATTGGTGCGACAACACCCATACGTCCAGTCGAGAGTCCGGCATATAAACAAATCAAGCCTACGTAACCAAATACTCCTGCAAATGCACCTGGAAAAAAATATCCATTTTCGCCAAAAGCATTGGCCGAAAATTCTCCAGCAAATAGCGCCAAAATAATTCCAAAGACCAGACCGATAGCTTGTGTTACACCCAGAACTGCAATCGCTGGATAATTCTTACTTAATCTTCCTCCGTGATAATCAGCGGTTCCCCACAAAAGGCTAGAAAGCAACGCTAGTAAGGTGGCCATAGCGAGCAAGGCTACACAGTCTTGCGCCCCGCCTCCCACTTATCTCGCGCCGCCGTCTTTAGAATTAAGCAGTGGATGTAGCCCAATTCAATCGCATGGTTGATCACCTTCGATCTGTTACTCCACGATCTGAAATTATTTTGGAAGAAGTTCCAGCCCCTCAAAAATTAGCTACTTACTCTTTCGCATTTACCGCAGATGTATCAAATGGCTTACTTGGTGATGCAGAGGATGAAATCGCATCCGGTCGCTTTGTTCTTTTGCATGAACCGGGTGGGCAAGATACGTGGGAGGGCGAATTCCGCTGTGTAACATTTTTAAGTGCAGATGTTGATGAAGCGATGCAAGATGACCCACTTTTGCCAGAAGTCGGCTGGAGTTGGCTCCTTGATTCACTTTCTGCAGCAGGCTGCGAATTTAACGCACCAAGTGGAACCGTAACTCGAGTATCTAGCGCATCATTTGGAAAGCTATCACCGCGCAATGATGAATCTGAAATTGAAATCCGCGCATCGTGGAGTCCAATAATTAATGATTCTAAGGAAATGATTTCTCACGTCCTAGCCTGGTGCAATCTTCTCGGTGAAGTAGCTGGCTTGCCTCCTGTCGTTGAAGGCGTTGCACCGATTTCTGCAGCTCGTCGCAAGGCATAGCCGCGCGCTAACAATCTTAGATATGGATAACGTCAAAGAAGATTCTCCCGATAACGAACCGGTTATAACCGCAATTCCGCTATTGGCACCCGCTGATGGGGTTCCAAAAATTATCGCAGATGAAGCAACATTTGAAAGTGCGCTGCGCGAATTAGCGCAAGGCACAGGCCCATTTGCAGTTGATGCTGAAAGAGCATCTGGATTTAAATTTAGCGCTCGGGCATATCTAATTCAGATTAAACGCCACGGTGGCGGATTGCATCTAATTGATCCAATTCCATTTGGGCCAAATCATCGTTTATTTATTGATTTAAATGAACTCTTACAGAGTGATGAGGTTATTCTGCATGCCAGCACGCAAGATCTTCCTTGCTTGCGCGAGTTAGGAATTAATCCCACAAAGTTATTTGATACCGAACTCGGTGGCCGTATCGCTGGATTGCCAAGAGTTGGGCTGGGACCACTTCTTGAATCTCTGATGGAAGTCTCACTCGCCAAAGAACATTCGGCAGCTGATTGGTCACAGCGACCATTGCCGCAAGATTGGCTAAATTACGCGGCACTTGATGTTGAATTATTAGTTGAACTACGTGAAAAGGTTTATGGACTTTTGGCGAGCGCGAATAAATGGGAGTGGGCGCGCGAAGAATTTCAAGCGATACTTGATGCTCCCCCACCACCGCCTCGCGTTGATCCTTGGCGGCGAACTTCGGGGATGCATAAAATAAAAAAGCGAAATCAATTAGCTGTAGTCCGTGCCATTTGGACTGTACGAAATGAAATCGCTCAAGAAGCAGATATCTCGCAAGGTCGCCTTCTCTCGGATGCGGCAATTGTGGAGATCGCAAGCGTTGCTCACGTAAAGACGATTAAGACGAAGAAGGATTTAGAGCGCGTTCTGCGTCCGCTTGGATTGCGAGCGCGTTGGATGGAGAACTCTGCTTCTTGGATTAACGCTATTTCTGATGCCTTGGCCCTTGTTGAGGATCAATGGCCGCAGACGAGAACCGATTCTGATTCGCTGCCTCCGCTAAAGATCTGGCGCGAGCGCTTTCCGGATAAATACGCTCCGTTGACCCACGCTAAAGCCCTCTTAACGGCCAAGGCAGAGGAGCTCTCTATCCCCCTTGAAAATATGATTACCCCGGAATACATCAGAAGAATCTGCTGGAACGCCCCTAAAGGCGAGGTAGCGCCTGCTTTGGCTACTCTGGGTGCACGTTCCTGGCAGATAGAGATTGCCGCGCCAATTTTGGAGTCAGCCCTTCTGGAGACGATCCCGCTGGCAGCCCCTGAAAGTGCGGAGCCGGAAGAAGCCCCAGCCGAGATGTGAGGAATTACGCAACACTTAAGTTGCGTAATTCGGGGTGCGGTCCTAGATTTATCCCATGCTCAGCACATTCATTATCGCCCTTCGTGAAGGGCTAGAAGCCGCACTTATAGTGGGGATCTTGGTCGCCTATATCGTTCGCACCGACCGCCGCCACCTCTTGAAGCCAGTCTGGACCGGCGTCACCATAGCCATCGCTGCAAGTTTGGCACTTGGCGGAATCCTTTCTTTCACATCAGCTGAACTTTCAAGTCGCGGTGAAGAACTATTCGCTGGCATAACATCTTTTGTTGCAGTCGCACTTGTTACTTGGATGGTCTTCTGGATGAAGCGCACTGCTCGCACTTTGCGCGATGAACTTCAAGGAAAAGTTGATAGCGCAGTAATGACTGGCCCAATAAGCCTTGCTTTAGTGGCTTTTTTCGCTGTTATGCGTGAAGGCCTAGAAACCGCGCTATTTATCTACACCAACTTCAAAACAGTTGGCGCTGCATCATCTGCCACAGTTGGATTAGTACTTGGTTTAGCACTTGCAGTCGCACTTGGATATCTAATTTACAACCGCGCTGTGAAATTAAATCTTTCAAAATTTTTCACTGTAACTGGCGTTGCGCTAATCATTGTCGCTGCTGGAGTTCTTTCATATGGCGTCCACGAATTCCAAGAACTGGGTTACCTACCTGGCGTTGATACCTACCTATGGGATGTAACTCCTTGGATTGCAAAGGAGTCTTTCCTTGCCGCAGTCTTAGGCGGAACCATTGGCTTTGATACCACCACCTCAATCGTCCAGTTCTTAGCCTCAGGAATTTATCTCGCAGCCGTATTGATCCCCTATCTTTCTAAGAAGAGCGCACCAGCACCACGCGTGAAGGCCAGCGCTTAACCCTGCTTGTTCCACTTTTCGCTACTGACGAGTAACCTATCCCTAGGAGCTAAACACTCGTCGTTCGTTAGAAAGTAGCGCAAATGTCTCGCACCGTAGTTCTAGTCGATGCTGTTCGTACCCCATTTGGAAAGGCCGGCAGCATGTACTCCGGTACTCGCGCCGATGATTTGATCGTGCGCGCAATGCGTGGTCTGCTCGAACGTAATCCAAAAGTAAACCCTGGCGATATTGAAGATGTGGCAATTGCTGCTGCAACCCAGACTGGTGACCAAGGAATGAACTTAGGCAGAAGTGCATCACTTCTTGCTGGCCTTCCAAATACAGTTCCTGGATATTCAGTTGATCGCTGGTGCGCTGGTGCGCTTACCGCGACTACTTCTATCGCCGGTGCAATCGCGATCGGGTCAATTGATATTGCAATCGCTGGTGGCGTTGAACATATGGGAAATCATCCAATCGGTGATGGCATAGATCCAAATCCAAGATTTTTAGCTGAGCGAATTGTGGAACAAGATGCGCTCGCAATGGGCGCAACTGCTGAACGTCTTCACGATCGCTTTCCGCAATTAACTAAAGAGCGCGCCGATCGTTATGCATATAACTCACAGATGAAAACTGCGGCGGCTTACGCTGCTGGAAAAATTCAACGAGATTTAATTCCGACTGCTGCTCGTATTCCAGAAATGGGCTGGGGTATTGCAACCGTTGATGAACCACCACGTCCAACAACGACAATGGAAGGCTTGGCCACTCTCAAGACTCCATTTCGCGCCGCAGGTCGTGTAACACCTGGAAATTCTTCTGGCTTAAATGATGGCGCAACTGCGGCACTTCTTGCCAGCGAAGATAAAGCGAAAGAGCTTGGACTAACCATTAAAGCTAAGTTGGTTTCCTATGCCTTCGCTGGCGTTGAACCAGAAGTTATGGGTTATGGACCTGTGCCTTCAACGATCAAGGCTTTATCTAAAGCAGGATTAAAGATTTCTGATATCGGAGCGTTTGAAGTAAATGAAGCATTTGCTGTGCAAGTGATTGCCTTCTTAGATCACTTCGGCATCGCAGATGATGATCCCCGCGTTAATCCTTATGGCGGAGCAATTGCTGTTGGTCATCCTTTGGCATCATCCGGAATTCGTTTAATGTTAAATCTGGCACGCACATTTGAAGAGCGCACCGATGTTCGTTATGGATTAACCACAATGTGTATTGGCCTTGGCATGGGCGGTACCGTTATTTGGGAGAACCCTCACTTCACTGGAGGTTCAAAATAATGAGCGCTGAAATTAAGTTACCTGAAGGCTCGCCTGAAGAAGTTATCACCAACGCACTTGTGCGCGATGTTGACCTAACCCCATTTGGCCATAAAGGCTCACTAGCTTTAATCACGCTAGATAACGGACTAGACCACACTCGCCCTAATACCTTTGGTCCACAATCACTTGCTGCCTTAGATGCTGCAATCACCGATGCTATTAGTCGCACTCCTGCAGCAATTGCTATAACCGGCAAACCATTTATTTTCGCTGCAGGTGCAGACCTTTCCGCACTCTCGTATCTGACAAAGCGCGAACAATCTTTGGCTATCGGCAAAATTGGTCACGATGTCTTTCGCAGATTTGATGAATGCGGGATTCCAACTTTCGCATTCATTAATGGTTTAGCACTCGGTGGCGGACTTGAAGTCGGTCTGCATTGCAACTATCGCACCTTGGCATCGACTGCATTTACCGGGCTACCAGAAGTATTTCTCGGTTTAGTGCCAGGTTGGGGCGGTGCCACAATTTTGCCTAAGTTAATTGGCCCAGAACGCGCAATACAAGTCATTATGCTCAATGCGCTAAATAACAACACCATGATGAAAGCTAAAGATGCTCTCGCACTTGGCGTCGTAGATGCAGTTTATGAACCAGCAGATTTCTTAGAAAGATCTGTTGCGTTCGCTGCAAACGTCTTATCTGGCAAGAATAAAATTGAACGAAAAGATTATTCAAATGATCCTGGATGGGATTCAGCTCTTGCCACTGGCAAAGCGGCTTCACTTAAAAAGTATGGTGGGGCAGAAATTGCATCACCAATGCGTGCGCTGGAATTAATCGCTGCCGCGCGCACAAATACTCGTGGCGCAGGCTTTGATGCTGAAGATCAAGTACTTGCTGATCTAACAATGTCAGATCCGTTACGCGCTTCGCTATATGCCTTTAATTTAATTCAGAAGAAACGCAAAAAAGTTGAAGGCGCTCCTAAACCTGCGCTGGCTCGTAAGGTTGCCAAAGTTGGCGTAGTAGGTGCAGGTTTGATGGCTTCACAACTTGCTCTGCTTCTGCTTCGCAATTTGAAGTGCCCAGTTGTGATGACAGATATAGATCAAGAGCGTGCAGATAAAGGCGTTGCCTGGGTCAAGAATGAGTTGGCGAAGTTAGTGGAAAAGAAGCGCATGAGCGAAGAATCTGCGCGCCGTCTTTCACTACTAGTTAGCGGATCAGCAGATCAAAACTCATTTGCGGGCTGTGACTTTATTATTGAAGCGATTTTCGAAGAACTATCCTTGAAACAAGAGCTCTTTAAAAAATTGGAGAAAATCGTCTCCCCCGAATGCGTGCTGGCTACCAATACTTCATCGCTATCAGTGGAGAAAATGACCGAAGGGCTAGCAAATCCAGAACGCGTTATTGGTTTCCACTTCTTTAATCCAGTTGCAGTTATGCCACTTCTTGAAATCGCACGCACTTCCACAACTGATGATGCAACTACCGCAACTGCAGTAGGAGTAGGTAAAGAGTTAAAGAAGACAATGATTATTTGTAAAGATGCACCCGGCTTCGTTGTAAACCGCTTGCTGACTCGCTTTATGGGTGAAGTTACTGATGCCGTAGATGAAGGCACTTCACCAGAAGTTGCAGATAGCGCGATGCGCAGCATTGGTTTCCCAATGTCACCATTTGAACTCCTTGACTTGGTAGGTCCTGGTGTTGCTCTTCACGTATCAGAGACTTTGCACGCAAATCTGGGTGAGCGCTATCGCATCTCCCCCACAATGCAGGCGATGGTTGGGGCCAAGGTCCGTAATTTCTACATCAAGGCTAGTGACGGCAAGTTAACGCCAAACCCTGAAGCGCTAGCCTTATTAAAGCAAGGAACAACTGCATCAACTGCTGAGCAAGTACGCGATCGCGCACTTAAGGCACTTGCAGTTGAAGCACGCATGATGCTCGATGAAGGAGTTGTCTCAACACCTGCCGAAATTGATCTTTGTATGTTGATGGGATCTGGCTGGCCGATGCATTTAGGCGGAATTTTGCCTTACTTAGATCGAGAAGGAATTAGTGAAGCGGTTTGCGGTCAGCGTTTTCACGCGCCGGGGATTGCATCTCTTCCATAATCGCAATTGAGTTATCTGATCCGTTAGAGCTATTCCACTCAACGATGCTGCGCGCAATGCTTTGGGCAGTAATTCCCAGGTCATTTAATATTTCACTTCTCTTGGAATGCTCAATAAACTCAAGCGGAACGCCAATTGAGTGAATTGGAATATTCAGGCCTGCTTCACGGAACATTTCAGATATCGCGCTAGCAATGCCGCCGTGCTTAATTCCATCTTCTAGCACAACCACGCTCTTGTATCTGCGCGCCATCGTGATCAATGAGGTTGGTAATGGTTTGACCCATCGTGGATCAATAACCGTTACACCAACTCCTTCGCGATATGCCATTGCGGCAGCTTCGACTGCGATCGCAGCCATTGC
>JBIIPL010000006.1:0-22873 GCA_044342645.1 Candidatus Planktophila sp.
CCGTCGTACAACAAAGTTACTGAACCTGCTTCAGTAACGATGAACACCGGCATTCCATCGACGCTACGTTTGCGCTCTAGACGAGAACCATCTTGCATCGCTCTCCATCCCTGACTGTAATTTTCAGTTAGGGTTAACTCCCCAGGTTCGTTAATTGTTATTCCTAGCATGCCTTGCTGTAATACTGAGTTTTTCCCAGCGCTATTTGTGAAGAGAACTTCTCCCGTGTTAACTGAAATTTCCCAAACGATACCTGCACTTGTTGAAGATGCTCTAGAAAAACCACCGAGGCCATCGATGGAGCGCGCAATATTTTCATCGATTGGGCTCTTTAAGAAAAGATATTTAATTCCGTGAACAGCAAAGGTCGTGCTTGCTGTTAAGCCACTACCGTCTGCAATTTCTTGGACAGCGATAGATAGTTGATCTCTATCGGCCGGTGCAATATCAGGTTGCGCCAGAGTTGCATCTCCACCGCGAGCCAAATAGTAATTCAGAGACACGTCTTCATCATTTGCATTTGGTCGAATAACCATTGTTTTTGCGTCGCGTTCAATAGCGAGAAATGCTGGTAGAACTTCACGTTTACCAGTTTGCAGAGGAGAATTGGCTCCGCTACTGACAACCCAGGAAATTGAAGTGATCGTATACAGCGCTGTAACAACTAAAAGTATTGCGGCAGATATATGACGGAAATTTACATTCGTTGCAATAAGTCTTTCCCGCAATTTATCGAGCATTATTACCGATGCTCCTAGCGCTGCAATAGTCGCCAGCGCTAGAAGTGAGCCAGTGTAAATCGGAGTCTCGACAGAAGTTCCGTTGCCGGTGAGTGAGACAGTGCTTAACAAAATCGCTGAAAGTAATGAGATAAACCCAAGTTCAGCCACAAAACGTGCTTTGGTTGTCGAAAATAATGAAATTACCAGGACAAGAATGAGTGGGCTAATGAAGTAAATTGGCAGAGACCCAGGTCCACCCGGGTTACCTAGTAAAGCGAAATTCGGACCACCTCCTGGAAGCAGAAATCCGGAGTCAATAAAGAAACGTTTTGGTTGAACGAATAGTTCAAAACTCCAGGGAGCACAGACGAGAATCGGTGTAATCACGAGCGCTATTCGTCGATATAAGAGTTTGTTAAAGAGCTCCGTATTTAAACCACGCTCACTTGCAGCATAATCACGATAGATTCCAAAGAAATTAAATAGAAAGCCAATAATTAAAAGAACTGGCGAGAATGCGACGAGAACTGAACCCATTAGGGAGAGGCCAAAGATGCGGCGCCAAGTAACTTGTTCAAGTGCAAAAATTCCTTGAGCTGCGTTAATGAAAAATGGCAGAAGAATGAGAACAATCACCGTACTTAAGCGACCTGAATTTATTGCGGAAATAGTGACCGGTGAAATTGCATACAACAGAGACGCCCCGACGGTTAACCAACGATTATTCGATAACCGCCGCAGCGCTAAATAGCCCGATCCCGCCATTAAGAGTGGGGCAAGTAAAAATAGAATCGAAATAAATAACTTCAGGCTTCCAAAAAATGGAGTTGCAAGAATTGCAATGATCGCAAGCCAGGTCGGAGCCGCCGCTGAAGTACCCATTCCAATCGAGTGCCAACCACTGAAATAAGTATTCCAAATCTCACTTACTCCGGCTGGTTGCTCGGGTAATGCACCTCCAAATATCGAACCAAAACGATTGCGGGACCAGATTAGAGTTAAGAAGAAAAGAAATACTGGCATAGCAACAACGGGGCGCTTGATTAATGAAAGCCAATTACGATTTGAAGCTGGAGTTAACAAATCTTCTTCATCTAAATTCTCATCCAAAATTGAAATATCCCGAATTTCAGTAATCTCATCCGGGAAAATTTGAGTTCTGATCCATTCAGCTGATCTGGACAGGGATTGCCGGATCTGAGACCAGCGAGACGGGATGAACTTCAGTGCAATACCAGCCGGCACTAAACGTTGAGCCTTCCTTATTTTTCTGGCTACAACTAATTCTCCGGGATGTATAAATAAGGTTCCAACCGCCAAAATTTCATCGCTGGCATAGCCAGGTAGCTTTGCAAATAGAAATCCAATAGATCGAAAAATAGATCCCGATAGAAGTTGAATAGTTAAGAGAGGCAATCGCCACCAAGAAGAATTAGTTAAGAGAACGTAGGCGGCATTTCGGCGATCTAGTAAAAGTGGACGGTGCAAAAATGCTTCTGCAACATCAACAGTTCGCCGTTCGTTTGCCGATGCTTCTGCGTGAAATGCAACCGCGCTAGATACCGCGATAGCAGCGTAACCCGCTGAATAAAGACGCCAACCAAAATCTACGTCATCGCGAAATAGATCAAGATTGGGATCAAAGCCACCTAATTGTTCGAAGATATCTCGACGGATAAGTGCACCAGCTGTGCTGACGGCAAGAACTTCATGGACGCCATCTCTTTGTCCTTGGTCGTATTCATCTGGCTCAAGTCCTGTCCAACGATTTCCATTCGCCGCAATGCTAATTCCAATTTCCAATAAATGTGTCCGATTGTGCCAACCCAAAAGTTTAGGACCAGCTATTGCTACATTCGGGCGAGTACTTACCTCTGCAATTAAATTTGCTAAAGCTTTACGATCTACTGATAAATCATCGTGAATAATCCAGAGCCATTCACTCTCTGGATCTGTTATTGCCGGCAGAGTTGAAACAGCGTGGAAGATTGCTTCACCAAAACCTGTTTCGCGATCCATTGGCAAAACTGGTATTCGCGCACCTTTTACTAACTTTGCAGATGAATCAATAGAGCCAGTATCAACTGCAACTATTTGATCGATCTGTTGAGTTTGGGAAGTAAGTGATGCAACAACTTCAGGCAACCAAGTTGCGCCGTCGTGAAGTACCAGAATCGCAGTGACGCGATGTGAACTCATAAGAGTTACGCTGGGCGGCGCTTCAAGCGGCGGCGCTCACGTTCGGAGAGACCACCCCAGATACCAAAGCGCTCATCGTGTGCGAGCGCGTATTCCAAACATTCTTGGCGAACATCGCATGAAAGACATACGCGCTTTGCTTCGCGAGTTGAGCCACCCTTTTCAGGAAAGAATGCTTCTGGATCTGTTTGCGCACATAGAGCGCGTTCTTGCCAAGAGAGTTCAACGTTCTCTCCGTTTGCTAATTTAATTGATGGTCCAGCAGTAGGGGCTGTTGGATTGCCAGTAGGTGTAGCTTCTGGACGAATCGGCATTGATTTATCTCCTAAAGACCTTTGTTGGCTACGTCCTTCATGAACGTAACTTCTCTATAACGAATTACACGCTTGTAATCCCTTTTAGTCAAGTCCAAGGCTGGGGTTTACACCTGTAAATTGCGCTCAATTTCGCAGATTTATCGACTTACTGGGCTGAAATCGGCAGATTTTCTGTTGGCGAAATGTACTTTCCAAGAATATTTGAATTAATTGGGATCTGTGATTTGTGAAGAATAAATGAGTCAGCGATGGAACAGCCATCCCCAATTTGCACTCCATCCCCAATGATCGAATTACTTACTTTGCAGTTAGCGCCGATGGTTGAACCTTGGCCAATCGATGTGCCCCCCGAAATGGTTGAGCCCTCACCAATTTTGCTTCCCGAACCGGCAAGAAAACCGTCACCGACGAAATCGCGAGAACCTTGAAAGAGAGCTGCTGGAGTACCAATATCGAGCCAATAAGACTGTTCGTTATAGCCATAAACCGGTCGACCACTTTTAACTAATTGCGGGAAAGTCTCACGTTCTATGCTGACAACTTTCCCGGCTGGAATCTGCGAAATTACAGATGGATTAAAAATATAGCAGCCAGCATTTATTGCCTTAGTTACCGGATTCTCCATCTTCTCCAGAAAATCTATAACTCTTCCCTTTGAATCAGTTGGAACACAACCAAAGGCTCGCGCATCTGCAACTTCGATTAAGTGAAGGGTGGCATCTGCTTGATTGGTCCGGTGAAATTCGAGCTGCGCTGCAATATTGTGGCCGCTTAATACATCGCCATTAAATATCACAAATTCTTCATCTGAATCGGCGAAGTCAACTAGGGATGCAGCATTTCGGATCGCCCCACCAGTACCAAGCGGTTCTTTTTCTACTGCATAAAGTAACTTCATTCCCCATTTGGAGCCGTCGCCGAAATACGGTGTGAATACTTCAGCGAGATAAGATGTAGCCAAGATGACGGTATTAATCCCAGCTTTCTTAGCAGCAAGTAGTTGATGTTCTGTCACTGGCATTCCACCGACTGGCAACATGGGCTTAGGTGTCTGATTAGTTAGTGGTTTTAAGCGCGTACCGAATCCGCCAACCAGCAAGATTCCAATAGCCACTATTTAATAGCCTGTCGGATTCGGGCTGCAGCATCTGAGATCTGTAGATCAGTAGCGGTCATTGCAAGGCGAATATGTGAGGATCCAAGGGGACCATAAAAAGTTCCAGGAGTAGCCAAAATTCCAATACCTGCCAGCCAATCTACCGATTTCCAAGAATCTTCAGATCGCGTGCACCAGATATAAAGTCCTGCGGCTGAGTCATCAATTTGGAAACCCGCTTCTTGTAAAGCTGGGGCAAGTATTGCCCGGCGCGAGTTATAACGAGCACGCTGTACTTCTACATGTTTTTCATCGCTAAGTGCTGCGACCATTGAATTTTGAATTGGCAGCGGAACCATCATTCCTGCATGTTTTCTAACTTCGCGAATTTTTGCGATTAACTTTGAGTCGCCAATAAGGAATGCGCCGCGGTAGCCAGCCATTGATGAACGCTTTGATAACGAATGCACAACCAAGATATTTGAGTTATCGCCATCAGTGTATTTGAGGAGCGAAGTTGGAACGGTTGTGTCACCAAAATCTATATAACACTCATCGCAAACCAAAACTGCATTGTTGCTACGCACCCAGTTAATTGCTTGACGAAGTTCAGTTTCAGAATGGACGCGCCCCGTTGGATTTGCGGGGGTATTTATCCAAGCGAAGTCGGCCTTAGACCAAGTTTGAGCATCGACTCCAACAGCGATGGGTTGAGATTGCGCCAATAAGGCACCAACTAAATATGTTGGATAGGCAACCTCGGGATAGATAACTTGCTTACTTTCCAAAAAGGTGGGTAGCCATGCGACCAACTCTTTTGAACCGATGACCGGAAGCACATCGAAGTCTCCGGTTGCACCGAGATGGTTGATTGCCCAATTTCGGATCGCGCTTTGTAATTCTTTTGTTCCAGCGGTCACTGGATAGCGAGGTGAATCAGAACTTTCACGCAGTGCGCTTTGAATTAACTCAGGTGTTGCATCAACCGGAGTCCCTTGTGAAAGATCAATAATTCCTGCTGAATGCTGGCGGGCTTTTTCGGCATATGGCGCAAGTGCATCCCACGGAAAATCCGGCAATGGTTTGCGCATGATCTGAAGTACGGCAGGCTTACTTAAATTATTCTTTAGGTGGAAGTGCAGCGACTATTGGATGATCGCTATTTGTTAGACCAACTTTGGCAGCGCCACCAGGTGAGCCGAGTTCGACGAAGAACTCAGTGTTTATCTTGGTGGAGTCTTTCCATTGAGAAGGAATGTCATCTTCGTAATAAATCGCTTCGACTGGGCAGACTGGCTCGCAGGCTCCGCAATCCACGCATTCATCAGGTTGGATATAGAGCGAGCGCGCTCCTTCATAGATGCAGTCAACTGGGCACTCTTCGATGCAAGATTTATCCTTAACATCAACGCACGGTTGGGCAATTACATAGGTCACGAGCTAACCTCCAAATTTGATAGCGCTCGAAAGGCGCACCTTACGATGACGCTTATTCTAACCATGCGCGGGCGAGGTTGCCCGATTAAAGTATCAACATGACCGAGGCGCTCCAGAAATCTATGGCTTCGCTACTCGGGGCGATCGGTAAGCGCGTCACTATTCGCCTACGTGAACCAAATGGCGGGTTTAGGGATATCGTCGGTATTTTGCAGAACGAGCAACAATTAATTAATTCGAAATCTAAGACGATCCACTTTTCACCTGATGAGATTGCAATCTGGCGTGAGATCAAACCACTTCCTGATTTGGCCGGAAAAGGTGCTCCACTTTCGCAAAGAATTATTGAGTTAGAAAAACTCTCAGACCTAACTTGGCCAGCGGAAGAAAATGTCGAATACGGAAAGTGGCGGCTTCGAATTTCTGATGGATTTAGTATGCGCGCTAATTCAGTGCTACCGATTGGCGCTGCCACACTCGGCGAACCTCCAGTCGATCTCGCTGACGCGGTCAATCACGTAATAAGTATCTATCGTGAAAAAAAGTTAAGGCCTACCTTTAGTATTCCTCTGCCTATATTTGATGAACTAGATAAGTATCTAGAGCAGGTTGGCTGGAATATAAAGATAGATGCAAATTTCTTGATTAGAGATATTGGCTCAATTGAATTACAAAGCCATCCTGAATTTGAATTTGAATTGCAAGATTTCCCTTCCAATTCATGGCTAGAAATGCAAACAGATCAGCCACTCGCGAAGTTAATGCAGCGTTATCCGGCGCGATATGGGGCGATTAAGTCTGGCGGGAAAGTTATTGCAGTAGGAAGAATCGCAACTGCTGAAAGTTGGTCAATTGTCACAAGACTATTTGTTACTCCTTCTTTTCGCGGTAAGGGGATCGCAAAGATTTTAATGAACAATCTGCTGGCTGCCGCGAGTAAAGATGGTGCTACTAAAGTTGCATTGCAGGTAGACGATGAAAATGGAGCAGCTCTTGCTCTCTATCAATCAATGGGTTTTAGGGTGCATCATCAATTTGTGTATCGCGTCCTGGCGAATAATTCGGTCAAATTATGATCGCGATCTATGACACTTTGTCGCGTGGAATAAAAGAGATTCCGAATGATGAAAACTCAGTAAATATCTACTGCTGTGGCCCTACTGTCTATCGCGATGCCCACGTGGGCAATATAAGAACCTTTCTTCTTGCCGATCTAATTGTTCGCGCCCTGAGAGTTCAAGGTCGCCAGGTCAACTTTATTCAGAATATAACTGATGTTGGACATATGTCAGAAGATGTTCAAGGTGAAGATAAATTGTTGCAACAAGCACAAGTTGAAAAACGTGATCCATTTGAAATTGCCCGCAAATATGAGGAAAAATTTCACCAAGACTTAGCTAAAGTTAATATCCTTCCGGCAGACTCATATCCGCGGGCGAGTGAAACCATCGATTTAATGTTGCAAACTATCGCCGAATTGATATCTAGCGGACATGCCTATGCGACTGATCTTGGCTCGGTTTACTTCGATGCACGTTCATTTGAAAGTTATGGCGCAATCAGTGGAAACAAATTAGATGCATTAAAGCCTGGGCATAGATACGAATACAACGATGAGAGTGATAAACGCTTCCACGCAGATTGGGCGCTCTGGAAATCTGCGGGAAACCGAACTGAAATGGTCTGGGATTCACCATGGGGTAAAGGTTTTCCAGGTTGGCATATTGAATGCACCGCCATGTCACTTGATTTACTGGAGAAGCGAATTGATCTGCACGTTGGTGGTATTGATCTGCGTTTCCCGCATCATGAAAATGAACGTGCTCAATCAAATTCAATTATCGGGCATGAAGCAGTGAAGCTTTGGGTACACGGCGAACACTTACTTTTTGAAGGTCGCAAGATGTCTAAGAGCGCTGGAAATGTTGTTTTAGTTCAGCACTTAGTCGAGCGCGGACTAGATCCTCTGGCCTTGCGTCTTTCTCTACTTGAAAATCGCTATCGCTCTCAAATGGATTTAACTTGGGCTGGATTGGAAGCTGCTAACTCAACGCTAAAGCGCTGGCGTACCAATATGGCGACTTGGGGAAAAAATGAGAACTATTTGGAAGATCCCGAAATTCTTAGCGCTATCGAAAAAGATTTAGATACACCCCGTGTTTTATTAAGATTGCGCGCGCTTGAGAAGGATGCGTCTATCCCTAATGAGTTAAAGCGCTCAATATTTCTTTATGCCGATTCGGTACTTGGTCTAGATCTAAACAGAATAATTGATGTGCTCCCGCTTAACTCTGATCAGCTTGAGCTATTGCAACTGCGTGCGCAAGCCAGAGAAGATAAGAATTGGAGTGAAAGTGATCGTCTTCGAGATTTATTATCAGGCTCAGGTATCACAATCAGTGATGGACCAGAGGGACAGAGTTGGAGTTGGAGTTAATTAGCTGGCAGCGCTACGGCAAGAATTAGCGCTATGACTGAAGAAAGTAAGAAAATATTTCCTAACCTATCTCCTTGAATGAAGAGCTCATTGCCAACGCCTAATGAAGCTCCGCGCCAAAATACTGCTAACCAAGATGCAGATGCAACTAACTTATAAAAACGTTTACCAAAAGTGCGCCCCACAGACCAGATCGCTACGAATGTTCCGGTGATTGCAATTGCAATTCCAAATGGCGGAGCAAAGTGGTGAAGAAATATTGCGGCTATTCCAGAGGTAACTCCTACTGCGAGAGCACCAAGAAACTTCATTTAGAGAATCACTCCTGAGAACAAATCAGTTTCACGCCCATTGGCATCAAATGGTTCGCTTTTTACTCCTTTAACCAATGTGTAGTACTCATTACCCCAGATTTGTAACCCTAAATTATCTGAAAGCGCAAAGAACGGTCCATCCAGTGAAATCTGTGTGCGGTGCGCCCTCATTGCTTCCATCTTCGCATCAACATAAGAGTTTCCGTCGATAAGAGTTGTCACAAAAGAATCATCTTTAGCAAAAGGAAGATCATCGACGTTATCTGCTCCAAAGAAATCAGATCCCAACTCTTTCATCTTGGCCATGCCTTCTGCGAGAACGGACTTCGGCATGGTGTTCCAATAAATTTTCTGAATCTGCCAGTTAGATTTTTCGCTACCCCGCATCGCAACGCGATGGGCTTGGATGTGATCCGGGTGCCCATATCCCCCAAATTCATCATACGTAATCAGAATATGCGGCTTAATTTCATCAATAACTTTGACCAAATAATCAGATGCTTCTTCTAAATCGGCTTGCCAAAATACATCCGGTCGGTTGTTTGGTTCGGTTCCCATCATTCCGCTATCGCGATATTTGCTTTCACCTTGTGCCAAGAAGCGGAAATCTGTAATTCCCAACGCTTTCATGGAATTTAAAAGTTCAATTTCTCGGTGTTCTCCTAGGCCATCGGTTGCAGAGCTGGCCAGATGCGTTAATTCAGGGGTAAGAATGTCGCCTTCTTCACCGCGAGTGCAGGTTATCAACGTTACTTGCGCACCCAGTGCTGCATAAAGTGCCATAGTCGCACCATTATTTATCGTCTCGTCATCTGGATGTGCATGCACCAGAAGAACACGGTAACCGCTATATGAGTTGCGCATCAGTAAACCGGTAGCGACTTATCTATTTGTTTTGCCCAGGCAATAACACCACCGGCGACGTGAGATGCATCAGCAAAGCCAGCACCTTTTAAGATTGCTAAACATTCGGCAGAGCGCACTCCACTCTTGCAATGCAAAATGATTGGCTTATCTTGTGGCAAAGTCGCTAAGACAGATCCATCTAGAAAACCTTGCTTGGGTATTAAATGAGATCCGGGTATGCGAACAATTTCAAATTCACTTGGTTCGCGAACATCAACTAGGTAGAAATCTTCGTTAGCAGCAATTTTGCCAGCAAGTTCAGCGACAGAGATGGTTGAATCCTTTACTGCAACTTCTGCAGCATCGGAGAGCACGCCGCAAAAAGCGTCATAGTCCGGGAGTAATTCGGTTTGAGTTGGATTTTCCCCACAGAGCGGACACTTTGGATCTTTACGAACTTTCATCTTTCTAAATGACATTTCCAGAGCGTCGTAAATCATTAAGGAACCAATCATTGGTTCACCAACACCAGTAATTACCTTTATTGCCTCGGTCGTTTGAATTGAACCGATAGTGGCGCAAAGGACACCGAGTACTCCGCCTTCAGCGCAACTCGGAACCATTCCAGGAGGTGGTGGTTCAGGGTAGAGGCAACGATAACAAGGACCGTACTCCGCCCAGAAGACGCTGGCTTGTCCATCAAAGCGGTAGATAGATCCCCAGATATAAGGCTTCTTAAGTAACACACAAGCATCGTTTACCAAATATCGTGTAGCGAAGTTATCGGTTCCGTCAACGATAATGTCATATTGAGAAAAAATCTCTTTAACATTTGAATTATCTAGACGAACTTCGTGAGTAATTACATTTACATAAGGGTTTATTTCGGCAATTTTCTCTTTCGCTGATTGCGCTTTACTTTTGCCAATATCACTCTGTCCGTGAATTATCTGACGCTGCAAATTAGATTCATCGACAGTATCAAATTCAACTATGCCGAGGGTTCCAACACCAGCTGCAGCTAAATACATGAGTGCAGGAGAACCTAATCCGCCCGCTCCCACGCATAAAACTTTTGCGTTCATCAACCGCTGCTGTCCTGTCATTGCCACATCAGGAATAATCAAATGGCGGCTGTAGCGACGAACTTCATCGACCGTCAACGCGGGTCCAGGTGAAACTAGCGGTGGAGGTTTCACGGGGGAACTTGTCATAGCCATATTCTGCCGTAGCCAACCAGTGTGCGCCAATTTGATAATTTAATTAGGCTGCAAATGGTTCTCATCTGCAATTAATCTTTCATTATTGCGAGTAATACCTCTACGATATGCGCAATGACTACTGTAGATACCAACGCCAAAGGCGATAAGGCGCGGTTGCCACGCGACGAACGTCGTGCAATTTTACTGAACGCGGCCCTTGAAGTCTTTACAGCAGCCGGATACCACTCTGCGGCTATGGATGAAATTGCAGATCGAGCAAATGTTAGTAAGCCTGTTCTTTACCAACACTTTCCTTCAAAATTAGATTTGTACTTAGCTGTTCTTGATTTGCATATCGATTCCTTGGTTTTCGAATTACAAAAGGCAATATCTTCAACACCAGATAATGAACAGCGTGTCCACGCGACGGTAGTTGCATACTTTGCTTTCATTGAGAACGAAGGTGAAGCATTCCGCTTACTTTTTGAGAGCGATATGAATGTTGAACCACAAGTTCGCGAACGATTAAATCGGATGACCTACGATACTGCCGCAGCGGTTAGTGCAATTATTTCTAATGACACCGGGTTACCCAAAGAAGTTGCCATGATGCTTGGCGTCGGACTGATTGGGTACACACAAGTAACTGCGCGACACTGGTTAGATCGTGATAGCAAACTATCTCGCCAACAAGCCGTTGAATTAGTTGAGAATTTAATGTGGCGAGGTATATCTGGCTTCCCGCTTTCAGAGAGTCAATAACTCCAACTCTTCTAAGCGTTAATTTCGAGAATCCAACGGTGGCTTTTGCCGATAGGATAGGAATATGAGCACAAAGAAATCTGATGCCGCACAAAGCACCCATGTCCGCATCGCAATCACTAATATCTCCGGCGAACTGGCTTTCGAGACTAATTCATCTGTGGCCGATGTTAAGGCAGCGGTAGCCGCTGCAATCGCCGCCAAGACCACGCTTGCATTGCAAGATATTCGCGGCCACGAAATAGTTGTCGCGGCAGAGAAGATTGGCTTCGTTGATATTGGTCTCGCAGCCGACCGCCGCGTTGGTTTCGGCGCAGTTTAAGGTGTCAATAACTTTCGCAGATCTTCCACTTCGCCCCGAAACTCAAGCGGCGCTAGCAGAACATGGATTTATCTCTCCATTCCCAATTCAAGAAATGGTTCTACCAATTGCATTGGGCGATGGAGATGTAATCGGCCAAGCAAAGACAGGAACAGGTAAGACGCTGGCCTTTGGTATTCCACTTATTGAGCGCGTAATTGCTCCATTAGATTCTGAATGGTCTGAACTTGCTGCGAAAGGTTTGCCTCAAGTTTTAGTTGTAGTGCCGACCCGCGAACTCTGTGTGCAAGTTACAAAAGATATTGATGAGTTAACAGGAAATCGCGGCATTCGCACCTTGGCGGTTTATGGCGGTCGGGCATTTGAGCCACAAATCGAAGCGCTGGCAAATGGAGTTGAAATAGTTGTTGGTACTCCTGGGCGATTATTAGATTTATACCGTCAAGGTCAATTAAAGTTAAAGGAAGTCTCGCGCGTAGTGTTAGATGAAGCAGATGAGATGCTAGATCTTGGTTTCTTACCAGATGTAGAAAAGATTTTCACCAGCACCCCTAACCGAGCACAAACTATGCTCTTTTCAGCAACTATGCCCGGAGACATCATTGCTCTAGCGCGTCGCTTTATGAATCAGCCAATTCACATTCGTACTCAAGATAATGAAGATGAAGGTGCAGTTGTTTCTCGCATTAAGCAACACGTTTTGCGAGCACACGCTTTAGATAAAATTGAAATGCTTGCGCGAATCTTGCAAGCAGATGGTCGCGGCCCAACCATTGTTTTCTGCCGTACTAAGCGCACTTGTCAGAAGACTTCAGATGATCTCGAAGAACGCGGCTTCCGGGCAGCTTCTATCCACGGAGATCTAGGCCAGAGTGCACGTGAAAAAGCGCTAAATGATTTCAAAGCTGGTAAATCTGATGTACTTGTCGCAACCGATGTTGCTGCACGTGGAATTGATATAGATGGCATTACCCACGTCATTAACTACCAATGCCCTGAAGATGAGAAAACTTACGTTCACCGCATTGGTCGAACCGCGCGCGCCGGAGCTGATGGAATTTCTGTAACTTTCGTTGATTGGGATGATCTAGCGCGATGGAAGATGATTGACACCGCTTTAGTGCTAGGTCTGGGCGAACCAGAAGAGACTTACTCATCTTCTGAACATCTCTACAAAACTTTAAATATTCCGGCTGGTTCTAATGGTCGAATCACCAAGCAAAAACCCGCTGCCAAGCCAGAGAGAACAACACCAGCTGCGAAGGAAAGTAAGCCGGCCGCAGAACGTGCAGTTCGCAATAGAACTCGCACTAAAAAGTTCACTTCTTAGCGGCGATTTACTCCAGCCCTAAAATCTCCAAAATAGAGTAAGTCGCACTTCTATAACTCTCTGCGACTTCACCGCTCTTATCGGTAGTTAATATCGAGAGCCCTCCTTTGGTTAATTCATCCATCTGACTGGAGCGAATCAAAGCAACATCTAAAACCGGTGAGAACTCTTTAATATTCACCTGACCTGATGCAACGGCAGTGACTGCAAGATCAGTCATGGCTCGCAATTGCACGAGTGCTCTTAATGAGTGCAGCGTGCCATCTACAGGAGTAAAGATATGGTCGGCTATAGAAAGGGCTATCTTCAACGACTGAGTTAGAGATGCAGCGACATCTAGTACCACGAGATCAAAGGGCTCAGGAAGAGTACTTAATAATTGGGAAAGTGCATCGTCTTTTAAATTAGTAGTTAAACGCGAATCAGCAGGTATGAATGCAAACCTTTCGGAGGTTAAATCTAAATTCTCACTGCTTAGAGATTTACCGGTTAAGTAATCAGTTATGGTCAAACGGGGATTTTCATACCCTAACCGGAAAGTAAGTGAACCAGCTGGATCTAAATCGATGAGCAGCGTTTTCTTTCCAAATTCTGCGGCGGCAACTGAAACAGCATGCGCCAAAGTGGTTTTGCCTACTCCCCCCGCCGGACTGGCAATTGCAATAATCTTCATTTACTTCTTACCAAGTTCCAACGCTTAATTGCTTCTTTATAAATTGGTGGCGCAAGAATTACATCGGGTATGACACCAATTGTCTTTCTAACTGCTTTCAGCGATATGTCAGTTGCAAAGTTTTGTCCTGGTAACTGTGGTGTTCCGTAAAGTGAACGGGCCCACCCAGGTAATGAACTCGCTGCCAAAAGAGTAAGAGATGCCCAAGCAGGTGCTGCTGGCGTCACAAAGCGAACTGCCGTTGGAAGTGGCGGGATAGTTAAAAAGAGCGCGGCACGTTTAGCATCTTCAGAAGCGCGAAGTTCTGGTGAAATGTCTGAAAAATAACTCTGCATCTGACTCACTGTCATCGGAACATTCTCAACGCTTACACCTACAAGTTGGGCAAAGAGGACCATCTCAGCGACATATTGATCTGCTTCGACCTGACTTATCGACATACCTGATCGAATCGCTACATCTAAAAATGAATCAACCATAGACATATGTACCCAAAGCAGTAAGTGTGGATCATCTAGCCCAAGAGAAGAGTGAATCTTTCTAACTCGCGCAGCCAAGGCAAGTGCCTCTTCACTGCTGCCGAATGTAATTGTTGAGACGTAATCGCCTGTGCGCTGCAACCTACCCCAAGCATCTTCACGGAAATTGGAATTCTTTGCCACTCCATCCATAGCATCTGGATGTAGCGCCTGTTGCAAGAGCGCGCGGATACCGCCCACAGCCATTGCCGGGTCAGAATGTATTTGCCAAGTTACCGTGTCAGGTGAAAAAAGTCCGCGCGGATCAACTGATGTAGAAGAAATGTCCATCTGAATTCTCTTATTGCGCAGTGAATGCTTTGATTGCATCGACCAACATTTGAACTGCAATAGCAGCGAGCAATAAGCCCGCTATACGCGCCAATAGAGTGACACCAGAATCTTTAATAATTCCTAATATTGTTGTCGAGGCCATTAGAGAAATTGCGATAACAATATGAACAGCCACTACTGCAGCAATTAAACCAAAGCTTTGCGCCGGGGTATCAATCTGTTGTACGAAGATCATCGTTGCAACGATCGCGCCTGGGCCTGCTAGTAGTGGCGTACCAAGCGGCACTAAAGCGATGTTCTTATTCTTTGAATCTTCGCCACCCATATCTCGCCCAGTCAAGAGTTCGAGGGATACATAGAGGAGTAATAATCCACCAGCTGCTTGCAACGCTTCCATAGAAACGTTCATGTACTCCAAGATAAATCTTCCAAATAGCGAGAAGAAAGTAATTACAACAAGTGAGACTAACGCCGCTTGCCAGGCCAACTGAACGCGTTCTTTCTTTGACTTATCAGCAACTAGTCCAAGGAAGATTGGCGTTGCACCTGGAGGATCAAGGATTACTAATAGCGTTACGAATGCTTGGATTGAAAATGTAAGGGTGCTGACTTCTATCGCATTCATTTTCTTACCACCCTTCGTGCATTGGCTAGCGTTTCCAGAAGTTCCCATTCTGCGGGATCCGTTAGATTTTCACCGAGGGCATTGAGTTTACCGTTTCCGTGGTAATCACTCGACCCAGTTTTTACTAAATGCAACTGATCAGCAATCTCAATTAGCTGCTCACGCTCAACTTGCGAGTGATCTCTGTGATTTACTTCAATTCCATTTAAACCCGCCGCCACGAGAGAGGTAAAAGTTGTAGCAGAAATGATTTCTCCCCGGCGCGATGCAAATGGATGGGCAATTACTGCAACTCCCCCGGCCTTTCTGATCTGAGAAATTGCATCTTCGGGGGTTGGGGCCGCGTGAGTTACGTAGTATTTAGAGCCGTTGTTAAGCAACCCTAGAAAAGCTTCATCGCGTGAAGCAACCACTTTATTTTTCACCAGTGCATCAGCCAAGTGTGGACGCCCCAGAGTTGCACCTGGCGGAGTCGCAGCAATTACATCTTCCATGGTGATTGCAATGCCATCGGCTGCTAACAATTCAATCATCTTTCGCATCCGTGGAATTCGGGTATCTCGTGAATCTAATAGCATCGCTTGCAAGTCACGATCTTCTCCGTCAAAGAGCAGCCCCAAGATGTGGACGCTGATGCCATCTAAAGTGAGCGTAGATATTTCGGCACCTAATACAAGTGACATTGGAGGGCGAAGTGCGGTGATCGCTTCGTTCCAGCCAGAAGTGCTGTCGTGATCGGTAATTGCCAGAGTTTGGATACCTGCAGAAAGTGCTTTGTTTATTAACTCAGTTGGTGAATCTGTTCCGTCACTAGCCGTTGTGTGCGTATGTAGATCAATCATCATTGCTCGATCGTCACTGGATTTGGCCTGGTTCGTAAAACTACAAGAGCGCATCCAAAAAGAATTAGAACAATGCCGGGAATCACGCCAACTGGTGGTTTCTGGTTCATCCACCAAATTGCCAATATCGAACTTACCGGAACTTCGAAGAAAACGATTAGAGATACAACAGCTGGAGAGACGCGCTTTAATACTGAGTTAAACATTGTGTGTCCAAGAAATTGCGCACCAACGATTAGGCCCAGCAAAATCCACCACTCGCGTGCACTGAAGTTGAAGATCTGATTTCCGGCAATAAGTGCCATCGGAAGTGCGGTCATCGCACAGAAGAAATAGCAAATCGAAGTGTAAGTTGAAGTCTCTAGCGTTCTTTGCGCACGCGCACCAATCAACATATATATCGCGGCCAATGCTGCGGAAATGATCGCGGCCAAATCACCAAGAAAAGCGCGCAAAGATATTTGTAAATCAATTCCTGAGATTAGTAAGACTCCCGCAAAACTTACAAACATACCCAACCAAGCGCGAGATGGAATTTCTCCACCCGTCAGCTTTAAAAATAACGCTGCAAATATTGGCTGGAGCGCAACGAGTGCGGTACCTGCCGCAACAGTTGTCATTCTCATCGCCAAGAAAAATCCATAAAAGTGAAGCGCTAATACAAAGCCAGCCAAAACTGCCCATTTCGCGCCGGTGCGATCTATGCGATGGCGCAGCGCAAATGGCGCAGTCATTAGCGCACCACCAAGATTTCGCCAGAATATGAGTGATAGGACTGGCATCGCGCTCATTGCGATAAGCGGCCCCGATGTTCCAATGCCAATAATTCCAATTCCTAAACGAATTAAATCTGGACGCGCTGGAATCTGAGTGTGGTTATCTCTTGATAAAGGCTGCGTCATAGATGTAACCGTAGCCGATACTCTTAGCCAATGAAGGGAGGCCAAAAATGAGTGCCAACGTTATAAACCGAGTATTTATTGCTCGTCTTGCAGGAACTGCTGTCTTTGATCCAAATGGAGATCCAGTTGGCAAGGTACGTGATGCTGTCGCGACGCTTCGTTCCAATAGCCAACCTGCGCGCATTCTTGGCATCGTCGTCGAAGTCCCTTTGCGCCGCCGTGTCTTTGTCCCAATTACCCGAGTTACTTCCATTGAATCCGGTGCGGTCGTCATTACCGGTCTGGTCAATATGAGACGTTTTGAATCCCGTGCTGGTGAATTACTCGTATTGGGAGATTTGCTTGATCGTTCAATTACTTTGCTAGATGGTGGCGAACCAGTTGTTGTCGAAGATTTAGGTATGGAACAAACACGTACAGGCGATTGGTTTATTAATCGTGTACACATCATGCGAAAAGGAAGTGGCCTGCGTCGCAAAGGCGCAACTTCTACAGTTGCTTGGGAAGAAGTAACCGGCTTCACTCTTCCTGAACACAATCAAGGAGTAACCAATTTACTTTCGACAATAAATAATCTACGTGCCGCTGACTTAGCTGCTGTAATTCAAGATTTAGCCCCAAAGCGCCGAGTCGAAGTTGCGCGAGCTCTAGATGACGAACGTTTGGCGGATGTATTGCAAGAAATGGATGAAGCAGAACGCGTTGCTTTGCTTGCCGAATTAGAAGGAGAACGTGCCGCCGATGTTCTTGGTGAGATGGATCCAGATGATGCTGCTGACTTATTGCGTGAAGTAGGAGAAGAACGCGCGCAAGCGCTGATTGAACTTATGGAACCTGAAGATGCCGAAGATGTCCTGCGTCTTATGACTTACGAAGATTATTCAGCAGGCGGAATGATGACGACCGAACCTATTGTCATGAGCGCTGATTATTCAGTTGCTGATGCTTTAGCCAGCGTACGCGCTCGGGAAGTTTCACCCGCGCTTGCCTCGCAAGTCTTTGTTTGTCGTCAGCCGCTAGAAACCCCAACGGGACGTTACATCGGTATGGTCCATTATCAGCGTTTATTGCGCGAGCCACCTTCAACACTTCTTGGTTCGATAGTTGATACAGATACGCAGGGGTTAAACCCCAACGCATCTCTGCACGAAGTTTCGTCATACTTAGCCAGTTACAACTTGTTATCTGTGCCAGTTGTAGATGCAAACGAGCGCTTACTTGGCGCAGTCACTGTGGACGATGTGCTCGACCACTTGTTGCCTGAAAATTGGCGTCTGGAACACCGTGATTCAACGCGAGGTACTGGTCCAAAGCTAGATCTTGCCGATGTTGCCGGTACTGAAGTAGATCCAAGAGATATTGAATTAGATAAAGAGATGGACGAGGAGACACGCTAATGGCACGTTCACTAACTACACGCAATAGCGGCTTAGACACTCCTCGCGAATCTCGCCGTTCACTTCGCCCAAATTACGATCCTGAAGTTTTCGGACGTCTCTCGGAACGTTTCGCGCGCTTCTTAGGCACTGCGCAATTCCTGGTTTATATGACTGCCTTTGTGCTCTCTTGGGTACTTTGGAATTCACTGGCACCACGCGATTTACGATTCGATGATTTTCCATTTATTTTCTTAACTTTGATCTTGTCACTGCAAGCGTCATACGCCGCGCCGCTTATTCTGCTTGCTCAGAATCGTCAAGCAGATCGCGATCGTATTTCGCTAAATGAGGATCGCGCCCAAAATTCACGTTCAGTCGCAGATACCGAGTACTTAACTCGCGAGCTAGCCAGTTTGCGGATTGCTTTGGGTGAAGTTGCAACCCGTGACTTTATGCGTAATGAATTAGAAGATTTGCTAAAAGATTTACGTACTAAGCCCGAGTCTGACACCAAGTAAAGAGTTACTTCTAACCATTAACTTTGCAGATATGTCAGATATCGCTTTTGCACTTGGTGAATCTGGTTCGGCTACTACGATCGGTTTTCCATCATCTCCGCCTGTGCGCAACTCTGTACTAAATGGAACTTTTCCGAGCAAAGGAACGTCTGTTCCTACTAACGTCGAGAGACGGGCGGCGGTTTCTTCTCCGCCCCCTGCGCCAAATAGCGCGATCTCATCATTGCAATGAGGGCAAGGAAAGGCCGACATATTTTCAATTACACCAATAACCCGTTGGTGAATTTGATGTGCAATGCGACCGGCGCGCTCTGCAACTTCAGCGGCAGCAATCTGTGGGGTCGTCACAACTAAAATTTCAGAAGTTGGAATCAACTGCCCAAGGGAAATCGCCAAATCTCCAGTACCAGGTGGCAGATCTATCAAAAGCAGATCTAGATCTCCCCAATATGCATCTGATAAAAGTTGTTCGAGAACGCGGTGCAGCAATGGCCCGCGATAAGCAACTGCGTCAGCACGTTCTGGCTTAAACATCTCCATGGAAACAACTTTTACTCCATAAGATTCAAGTGGAATAAACATTTGATCTATCGCAGTAGGGCGTTGTCCCATCAGTCCCATTAAGCGCGGTATCGAATGTCCGTAAACATCAGCATCTAAAATTCCGACGCGAAGACCACGCTGGGCGGCAGAAATTGCCAAATTTGTAGTGAGCGAAGATTTTCCGACACCACCTTTGCCCGAAGCGATACCAATCACGCGCGTTAAAGAGTCCGGCTGTGCGAAAGGTATAAATTTTTCACGTCCACCGCGAAGCAACTTCTTAACGTTATTTCGCTGATCTTCTGACATAACGCCGAAAACAATTGATACCTCACTAATTTCCGGAACTTGAGTTACGGCTGCAGTGATATCTGATTTGAGACGATCTTGCATTGGACAACCTGAGATCGTTAATAAGATTTTTAGCTCGGCACGAGAACCATTTATTAAAACTGATTCGACCATTCCCAGATCTGGCAGTGGACGATGTAGCTCGGGATCAGAAACTGTAGCTAAAGCTTGGTGGACTAATTCCAGAGTTGTCATAGAAGATCTGGATCTATTTTGGCCTTGAACTTTGCTGGCGTTGATTCATCTTCTTCTAAAGCGTTGGTAATGTGCTTTTTAATAAATTTCTTAGGGTGTAAATCTGATGGTTTTAGATCCTCGAAACCGGGCCCTAAATTTTGTCGAAGTTCTGAGGTCGCAGTCTGAGATAACGCTTTAATTTTCTTAATTAATTTTGCGGCATCTACGGCCAAGGTGGGAAGACGATCTGGGCCAACTAAAATGATCGCAAGAAGTGCCAGACCAAATACTTCGCCAGCTCCAAAATCAAAGAACATCTCTTTACTTTCCGGCGCTCAGTATGACGGTGGTTGTAGAACTAACTCCATTGCGCATATATGTGAGTTCAGCTTTATCGCCAACGCTCTTAGCGCGAATTGCAACAATCAACTCTTCAGCAGATGTGATCGTGCGTCCATCAAATTTTGTGATGATGTCTCCAGATTTAAGCCCTGCTTTTGCTGCTGGCCCTCCCGGAAGAATTGCATTGGCGTTTTTAGAGACAAGCGCGCCATCACCATCAAATTTCATATCAATGGAAACACCTAAGACTGGGTAAGTTGCTTTTCCATTCTTAATTAATTGATCTGCGGTCTTACGGGCTTGATTAATTGGTATCGCAAAACCCAAGCCAATCGATCCGCTTTGTGAGCCAAGAGATGTACCTAAAGTTGCAATTGCAGAGTTAACGCCAATAACCGAACCCGTTGAGTCGACTAGCGGCCCACCTGAATTACCTGGATTGATTGCTGCATCTGTTTGAAGTGCGTTTATAAAGGAGTTTTCGCTCCCAGTTTCTCCGGCAGTTACTGCGCGATTCTTGGCGCTGATGATTCCTAAAGTAACTGTTCCAGAAAGTCCGAGCGGTGAACCAATTGCAATTACCGAATCTCCTACCGCGACTTTATCGCTATCTCCAAATTGCAATGCTGGTAAACCTGTTACTGCAATTTTAAGGACCGCTAAATCATATGAAGAATCTCGGCCGATAAGTTTGGCGGTGTATTCCTTGCCACTATTTAAAGTTACGCTAATCGTGCCTTTGCTTTTTACGGCATCTGCGATCACGTGATTATTTGTAAGTATGTAACCATTGCTCTCAATAACAAATCCAGTACCGGTTGCGCCCCCATTTTTGGCGCTCGCTTCGATTGATACGACTGAAGGAATTACACGCTTTGCAAGATCTGCAACTGATCCTGGTGCGCGTTCAATTGAGTTAGCTGTACGGGAGATATTTATTGAGTGTCCAAAGAGCGAACCAGATGATGAAGCACCAAAAATTGAACCTACCAAGCCAGCAACAAAGGCTAAAAGAATCGCGTTCGACCGAGTTATTAGGTTGGACTTACCATTTTTATTCGCGGGTATCCACCAAGGTCCATTTGAGCCAGGCGCACCTGATGGCTGTGAGTTACTCATATACCTATCTTGCTACAGTTTTGTGGCAAGTAACAAACCATCGCCGATCGGGATCAGCGAAGTCACCCAAAGGTCTACCTGGTTCTTCAGTGATTTCCCAGCCTCGCGCAGCGCTACTGTTTTTGGGTCGCGCTGTGCTGGATCCGAAACTTTTTCTCCGCCGAAGAAATTATCAATAACAAAGACGCCGCCACTGCGCAAAATACGATGGGCCTCATTGATTGCAAAAGGTAAATCTTCTGGGTTGTGACGGAAAATGACCATGTCGTATGCACGATCCGCCAACTTTGTGACAACTTCCATTGCAGGATTGGTGATTAAGCGAAAGCGAGCGGCGGCAATATCTGCATCTAAAAACGCGTTCTTGGCAGCGTTGCTGTGTTCCATCTCGTTATCAATCGAAGTCAGTGTTCCGCTTGCCATCATTCCTTCTAAAACCCAGAGCGCCCCAACACCAGAACCTGTACCTATTTCAACGACAGACTGCGCCGATAGAATATGTGCTAAATGTTTTAGATATGCACCTGTTCCTGCGGTGGCATCTGTTGCGCCCATTTCCTCACCAACAGCGCGCGCATTTCTCTTAACTTCATCTTCGGGAAGGAAACTTTCTGAGTACGAATGTGAATCAATCATCATTTGAGTGTGGTCAGCCATTCGATAAGAAGTCGGACTCCAAAGCCAGTTCCACCTTTAGGATTTTCGCCAGCATCGGCCTCGCTGCGTGCTACTCCAGCAATATCAAAGTGAACCCAGGTGTGTTCTGCTGCAAATTGTTCTAGAAAGAGCGCTGCAGTAATTGAGCCAGCGCTAAATTTCTTCTTCGCAGTAACGTGGCTTAGGTCTGCAATCGGACTTTCTAAAGCTTGGTGATAATCATCAACTAATGGCATATGCCAGACGCGATCACCTGAGCGCTGTCCTGCCTCATAAAAATCTTTTGCTAATTTCTCATCGCGTGTATACATCGCAGCGTGCTGTCTTCCTAAACCTAAGGTTGCTGCGCCAGTTAGGGTTGCGATATCAATTATGTAATCTGGATTTAGATTCTTAACTGCATAAGCGATTCCATCTGCCAATACCAATCTGCCTTCAGCGTCAGTATCTAATATTTCAACCGTCTTTCCACCATATTGAGTGATGACATCACTCGGGCGCTGCGCTGTTCCGGAGAGCGCATTCTCGGCTAGCATCATTAAAACCGTTACTTGAATATGTGGTTGAAAATGTGAAAGTGCGCTGATTGCACCGAGTGCGGCGGCAGATCCTGCCATATCCGATTTCATCGCCATCATGATGTCGTATGGACGCTTTAGAGAAATTCCACCGGTATCAAAAGTAATTCCCTTACCAACAATTACAACGTGTGGAAACGTTCCGGCGCTCTTTTTCATTCCGCGTGGATGGTAAGTAATTTCTACAAAACGAGGACCGGGATTGGGAGATGAATTTCCAACCGCGCGTAGCCCACCAAATTCGGCTAACTCTTTTCCAGCCAGGATTCGAATATCTAACCCATTTTCTTCGGCAATTTTCTCTGCTTCATTTGCCATCCAAAGTGGGGTCTTAATATTTGAAGGGGTGTGAATTAAATCCCGAGTACGCG
>JBIIPL010000065.1:0-7415 GCA_044342645.1 Candidatus Planktophila sp.
AAATATGTCATGCACCAAGCAAGATATTCCGTAACTGCCGCACCAAAACTTGTCACGAATTGATTCTGCTCTGTGACTCTTGCAATGACCTACCCGCCAGCACCAAGTGCACGCACGATTCGAGTAAAGTGCGCGATCGTGATTTGGTTGGCTAGCTCTTAACTATAAAGATTTAAGCGCGCTTACAACTTTTGTAAGAGATGCCTTGGCATCACCAAAGAGCAACATTGTCTTTGGATCATAAAGCAATTCGTTTTCGATTCCCGCAAATCCTGGGCGCATTGATCGCTTTAGGAAGATAACATTGGAAGCATTTGCAACTTCCAAAATTGGCATTCCATAAATTGGGCAACCAGGTGTTGTCTTTGCCGCTGGGTTTACGACGTCATTTGCGCCGATAACAATTGCAACATCTGTCTGGCCGAATGTTGGATTTACTTCATCCATTTCCGCCAATTGATCATAAGGAACGTTTGCTTCGGCAAGAAGTACGTTCATATGACCTGGCATACGACCAGCAACCGGGTGAATTCCGTAAGCAACATCAATACCTTTTGAAAGCATCAAATCTGCGAGTTCGCGCACGGTGTGCTGAGCTTGCGCTACAGCAAGTCCGAAACCAGGAACGATTACGACGCGACGTGCGTAGTTAAGAAGAATTGCAACGTCATCTGGTGAACCAGAACGCACTGGGCGCTCTTCACCAGCTGCTGCAACATCTTGTGGCTTAGCGGTAAATGCACCAAAGAGAGTTCCAAATAGTGAACGACCCATCGCATCTGCCATCAAACGAGTCAAGATTGTTCCGGATGCACCAACGAGTGTTCCGGCGATGATCAAGAGCGTTGAATTCAGTACATAACCACTTGCCGCAACTGTTAAACCAGTAAAGGCATTAAGTAATGAGATAACGATTGGTACGTCTGCGCCACCAACCGGAAGTACGAACAAGATACCGAATAACAATGAGAGCGCTGCAAGGACCAGCAGAGGAGTCGTACCAAGTGCTGCAACTACCCAACCGGATACGCCAAAGACAGCAGCGAGAGTTGCTGCGATTACAAAGCGGCCGCCAGGAAATACAACTGGGCGAGTAGTCATTAGTTCTTGCAACTTCATAAAGGTGATGATTGAACCGCTGAACGATACGCAACCGACCACAACGGTAAAGACGGTGAAGATTACTTCTGCTGTTGTTGCATCGCTTCCTAAGTTCAAATATTCAACAATTGCAACGAGTGCGGCAGCGCCACCACCAACACCATTAAATAGCGCAACAAGTTGTGGCATCTGAGTCATCTGCACTCTTCGCGCCGCAGGAACACCAATGATTAAACCAACTGCGATTGCACCAATAATCCACCAAAAGTTGTGGAGCGGAAGTGAATGCGCCTCTGAACCATCGCGTGGGGGAGTTACGTAAAGGAATACAACTAACGTTGCAACAGTTGCACCAAATGCACCGATTAAGTTTCCGCGACGAGCAGTCTTTGGGTGAGATAAACCTTTAAGAGCGAGGATGAAGCAGACACCAGCGGCAAGTCCGATTAAGTCATACAAAGTGCTGCTCATTGATCTGCTCCCTTCTTTTTGCCCTTAAACATTTCGAGCATGCGATCGGTAACAACAAACCCACCGACCATATTTATTGTGGCGAGCACGATTGCCGCGAGAGATAGACCAAGTTCTAGGTTTGTCTTGCTGTGATCGGCGACGATAATCGCGCCAACCAAAATAACGCCGTGGATCGCATTGGCACCAGACATAAGTGGTGTGTGCAAAGTTGAAGAAACTTTAGAAACAACTTCAAAACCCACAAATACTGCGAGAACGAAGATGGAGACGATAGCCATTGGTTCCATTATTTGGCTCCTCCTGCACTTGGGTCGCGACGTTGGCCAGCATGCGTGACCGCCGAAGCATTGATAATTTCATCTGCGAAATCAAGATTTAGTGAAACTGGCGCACCATCTTTAGCAGCAGTTGTCAGCAGAGTAAGCAGGTTTACAACGTTACGGGAATACAAACTTGAAGCGTGGAATGCCAATTGGCTTGGCACATCTTTACCGCCCCAAATGCGAACACCTCCACTGGTAACAACTACTTCACCTGGCTTTGATCCTTCTACGTTGCCACCAGTTTCTGCAGCAAGGTCAACAATCACGGTGCCTGGTTCCATCGAATCGATCATCGCTTGTGTCATCAAACGTGGTGCGGTGCGGCCCGGAACCGCCGCTGTTGTAATAACTACATGTGATTTTGCAATGTAAGGAGTCAATAACTCACGTTGTTTGGCAGCGCGCTCTTCCGTCATCTCGCGGGCATAACCACCAGCACCTTCAAGTGATTCAAGTTCTAGTTCAATAAATGTTGCTCCCATAGATTTAACTTCATCAGCTGAAGATGGGCGAACATCGTAAGCGGATACAACAGCGCCTAAACGTCGCGCAGTTGCAATTGCCTGCAAACCTGCAACGCCTGCACCGAGTACTAAGACCTGTGCTGGAGTAACTGTTCCGGCCGCTGTCATTAAGAGTGGGAAGAAACGTGGTGACATTTCAGCACCGACTAATACGGCGCGATATCCCGCGCAAAGAGCCTGTGAAGTTAAGGCATCCATTGATTGTGCACGTGAGATACGTGGAACAAGTTCTAGCGAGAAAGCAGTTGCTTGCGCCTTAACCGCCGCTTCAATTGAATCAACGGCAGTTACAGTAGAAAGGAAAGAAATGGTTGCTGCGCCTTTTTTCAAAGTTGCCATCTGTGTTGGTGTTAGAGGCTGAACTGAAAGCACGATATCTGCGCTGGCGATCACATCACCTTTAACAACGCTGGCTCCGGCGGCTGCATAAGCAGAATCGGTTCCTTGTGAGTTATCACCTGCGCCAGATTCGATTACAACTTCATAACCGAGGCGGGTTAACTTATTGATGATGTCGGGAACAAGCGCAACGCGCTTTTCGCCCTCTTTACGCTCTAATGGGACGGCTACGCGCATAGACGAACCTTACATGCAGAATTAATTCCCTGCGAGTTCACCACGAGTGAGGTGATACAGGAGCGCTTGGATAGTTGTGCGGCGGTGATAAGCCTCGCGCCAGATTACAGATTTCGGCCCGTCGATCACGGAAGCGGCCACTTCTTCACCACGATGCGCTGGCAGGCAGTGCATAAATATGGAATCACTTGTAGTTAGCGATATCAAAGAGTCAGTAATTGCAAAAGGTGCCAGCACTTTAATTTTCTCGGCGCGCTCTGACTCAGGATCTCCCATAGACATCCAGACATCGGTGTAAAGCGCGCTCGCATCCTTCGCGGCTGCTTCTGGATCATTTGTCACTTCAATAGTTGCGCCAGTCTTTTTGGCAATCGCTTGCGCTTTAGCAACTACATCTGCCTTTGGTGACCATTTACCAGATGGAGTTGCTGCAACTACATGCGCACCCATGATTGCGCCCATAGTCAGCCAAGCATGCGACATATTATTGCCATCGCCTAAGTAAACAAATTTACGGCCCTTCACATCGCTACCAAATGTTTCGCGAATTGTTAACCAGTCGGCTAACAATTGGGTTGGATGGTCATCATCTGTCAAAGCATTTATTACGGGAATTGATGCGTTTGCACCAAGCTCGTCAACATCGGATTGTGCAAATGTGCGAATAATTAGAGCATCGCAGTAGCCACTAATTATTTTCGCAGTGTCAGCAATTGTTTCACCGCGACCAAGTTGCAACTCATCGCCTCTAATAAAAATAGGAGTGCCACCAAGATGAGCAACTGCTGTCTCTGATGAGAGTCTGGTACGAGTTGAAGGCTTGGTCATATAAATTGCAACGCTTTTGTTGGCTAACGCATCTTTTGAGCGCAATGGGTTCTTCGCAAAGTCGGCTGCGGTATCGAGAAGTAAATCGACATCAGCGCGCGATAAATCAGCGGTGCGTAGCAAGTCCTTCATCTTCAAATTCTACCTGCAACCACTATCCTTACGGGCATGGGTATTTTCCGTAAGAACTCTCCCGGTTTAGACGGAGATACTGACCTACTTACCCGCCCGGAGTTACAGGATGACGATGGTGGGCATGATCGCTTCGCCCATTATGTGAAGAAAGAAAAGGTCGTTGAATCTGCAGTAACCGGCAAATCGGTACGAGCTCTATGTGGCAAGAAGTGGATCCCTTCGCGCGATCCTGAGAAATATCCAGTCTGCCCAGTGTGTAAAGAAATCTATGACGGACTCAAAAATAAAACGCCAAAAAAATAGAAAATCATTAACTGCATCTTTGGCTTTATTCGCTATTTTGTTGGCTCTATTTACAGCCAACCCAGCAAGTAGTGCAAACCAACCGCGCAAAATTCTGACTGGTTGGATCCCATATTGGTCGATTAAAACTTCGCTTCCGGCGGTTGTGAACAACGCTGATTTAATAAAGGAAGTTATGCCATTTTGGTATACCTTAAAATACAATTCTAAAACGAAAGCGGCGTTTGTTTCAGATCTATATGCCCCAGCAAATCCGAGCGTTCCGATTGTAAATCCGCTCACGACGTTGCGCGGAGCAGGTTTTCAGATAATTCCAACAATCACAGATGGCACAGATAAATTAGTTCTGGCTAACTTATTGGCAAGTGCGGCTAATCGCACCAAGATTGCGCAAACTATCTCAGATTTTGTGATGATAAATAATTATGACGGAATTGATTTAGATTTTGAGGGCTTTGCATTCGTCGATGGAAATAAAACGTGGGCGAAGACCGCCCCACTTTGGGCTGCTTTTGTTAAAGAACTCTCCATACTTTTGCACGCAAAGAAGAAAATACTTTCGGTTTCAACGCCTTATAACTTTAATCCCACTGAAAGACAGAAGGGATACACCGTTTACGCCTGGCCACAAATTGCGCCATATATAGATCGTTTAAGAATTATGACTTATGACTACTCAGTTGCAAAGGTAGGACCAATTGGCCCAATTGCGTGGACTGAAAAAACAGTTGCATATGCCACATCCATAATGCCGGCATCAAAAGTTTATGTTGGTGTTGCAGGCTTTGGCCGAGATTGGGTAACAAAAGTAGAGGGAGTATGTCCAGCACCATTTGCCAAAGCGATTAAAGTTGGTGCAAAGGCTGCGACATTTGTAATGCGCGATGCCGCCTCCCTTGCTGCTGGCTACATGACTACGCCAGTCTTTGATGCAAAAAATGGAGAAGCAACCTTTACCTACACAAAGTCATATGAAGGAACCACTGCCGCCGGTCTTTCAACAATTTGTACAGCAACACGAACTGCTTGGTACCAAAATGCGCAGAGTTACAAACTGCGTGCTGATTTAGTTGCAAAATATAAGCTTGGTGGAATTACCGCCTGGACTTTAGGCATGGAAGAGCCATTGGCGATGGATTCGGTCCGCCAAACTGCGATAAACATTGCACCTGCAAAGGTATTGAGCACGTTAACAACAGATAAAACATCTTCACTTTATGCGCGCACGATTAATTTGAGCGGTCAAGTAACACTGGAAGATACTTCTCCGGTTGCAGCAATACCGGTGCGCATAGAAGGTAAGAGCGCTAGTGATGCCACCTGGCGCTTACTTGGAACGGTAAACACAAGCGCTGATGGCAAATTTGTTACTCCAATTTTATTGGGCAAACCGACCAGCATTCGATTAGCTACAGATGGCACCTGGGAACGTGCTGAATCAGTAAGTAATGAGATAGCAATTCAAATTGATCGAACAATGTCATTAAGCGCGCCAGGAACTATGAAGAGTGGTGCGCCGTTTGCAATCACGGGTGTAGTTCGCCCAAAAAGTGCGGGTGCGACAGTCTCACTTATGAAGTATATGGCTGGTTCTTGGAAGAGCGTTGCAACTGCAACCACCGATGAACAAGGTGGCTTTACCTTCTCTCTTCAAGGTGAAAAGCGTTCGATTGTGCGCTATCAAGTCGTTGTTCAAAGTGATGCAATTTGGCGGCAAGTAGCTGCCCCAGAGTTCTCTATCATTATCAGGTGATGGTTAAGACAGATACCAAAATCGAAGAGGAGATCCGCGCGATCTTCTCTGGTGATACCCCTTGGGTAACCATTGTTTGGGATGATCCTGTAAATCTAATGACATATGTAACTTATGTATTAATGGAACTCTTTGGTTTTTCCAAAGCAAAAGCCCAGGAATTAATGATGAAAGTTCATACCGAAGGCAAAGCGGTAGTTTCAACTGGAAGCCGCGAAGAAATGGAACACGATGTTGCGCGTTTGCACGAATATGGACTCTGGGCAACGTTGCAGCGCGGTGATCAAGCGCTATGACATCAGAGGGATTTAAACGCCACGGCAGCAATTCATATATCGCAGAATTTGCGCAAAATGAGAGAGAGATCTTGATTAACCTTGCCGAGCAGATAATTGAACTGCTTGCAGAACGCGTTGACCACGGACACGAAGATCCGCTGGCGGCAATGGTCGGAATAACCTCACACGATTCTCCACCCGAAGATGAAGTACTGCATCGCTTACTTCCAAATGCATATCAAGATCAGGCTGACTCAGCAGAATTTCGACGTTACACCGAATCAACATTGCGCAATAAGAAACAAGCACACGCGATGGCGATGCGCATGTATTTAAAGAGTGCTGAAGATGGAATTATTGATTTAGATCACGACGGAGCAAATGCCTGGCTGGGTGCAGCAAATGATATTCGGCTTGCTTTGGGCGTTCGACTAAATGTGCAAGAGCGCACTCAAGATGAGTTAGAACTATTGGCACCGGATGATCCATTGCGTGGCGTGTATATCGTCTATGGCTGGCTCGGCTGGCTGCAAGAAGGTTTGATCGAAGCCCTAATGGATGAAAGTTAAGGTAAAACTCTTATGTCATTAATTATTTCTCGCGCATTTGTTGATGCGATCATTGAACAATCACGGGCTGAATATCCTGACGAGTGCTGTGGAGTAATTCTCGGTGCAGCGGGCTCAGGAAAAGCTTCTCGTTTAAAAGCAATGGTAAACGCGGCGCACTCTCCGACATTTTATGAATTCGATCCCAAGGATTTACTTGCACTCTATCGCGAAGTAGATGATAAAGATGAAGAGATTGTTGTTATCTATCATTCTCATACTGAAACGCAGGCCTACCCATCTCGCACAGATATTGCATATGCAGGTGAGCCTGGAGCGCATTATGTACTTGTCTCTAGTCGCAAAGAGATTGCACCTGCAATTGAATTTCGTTCATATCGCATAATCGATGGGGTAGTTACTGAGGAAGAAGTTTCAATTACCGATTAAGGTATTTCTTCGCCATAATGAAGCCATGAGTATTGAAGTTCGCATCCCAACAATTCTTCGTCCATTTACTAAGGACCAAAAAGCGGTCGCCGCTAACGGCGCTTCACTTACTGCTTTGATTA
>JBIIPL010000066.1:0-7399 GCA_044342645.1 Candidatus Planktophila sp.
TTATTTGATGCCTGGCTAGCCGAATTAGGATTTACTTTATTAACATCACGAAATCCCCAAGAACGTGGCGGTCATATTTCCCTAGGTCATCCTGATGCGGCACGTATCTGTGTAGCGTTACGAGAATTTGCCGACGTTATTCCGGACTATCGAACACCTAATTCAATAAGACTAGCGATTGCTCCTCTTCCAACTTCTTATGTGGAAGTTTGGGATGGTTTTGCACGCATCCGCGATCTAGTTGCCTCAAGACAATATGAGAAGATTGAAAAAACTGATTCGAGAGTCACGTGAGCGAAGCTGATTTTGATTCTGCACTTACCTACACTTCCTATTTAGCAATTGATAAATTACTTGAATTACAAAACCCTTTATCTGAAGGGCCAGAACACGATGAAATGCTATTTATTATCATTCACCAGAGTTATGAACTCTGGTTTAAACAATTAATCCACGAATTTAACGAAGCTGCAAAGTCCCTTGAATCTGGCGATACCCATCGATCGCTAGCCATTCTTGGGCGAATCCGCACAATACTTAAAGTCTGTGTAACCCAGGTTGATATTTTAGAGACGATGACGCCACTGCAATTTAACGCCTTTCGTGGGTATCTCTCCTCCTCCAGCGGATTCCAGTCTGCCCAATTTAGAAAAGTTGAGGCGTTGCTGGGGCGCAGAGATTCGAAGATGGCCTCACACCTACCTTTAGATGTTCAATCCGAAATTACAGAGATCACATCTCGCAATTCCATCTGGGATTCAACTCTGGCATACCTTGCAAAACGTGGTCATAAAATTCCTGTTGAAATTTTAAATCGCGATAAATCAACGCATTATCAATCTGACCCACGCGTGATTGAAGCGCTGTTAGAAGTTCATCGCAGCGATCCTGAGTCAGCAATGGTCTGTGAAAGGCTGATGGATATCGATGAAGGACTGCAAGAGTGGCGCTATCGCCATGTAAAAATGGTTGAACGCACTATCGGACAGAAAGCTGGTACTGGTGGCTCTGATGGAGTTAAGTACTTAGCAAGTACTTTATTTAATCCGGTCTTTAAAGATCTTTGGGATATACGTTCGCAGTTTTAAATTTTTCCGGTTGAGTACAAATATAAAATTATAAGTATTGATAGAACTGCTGCACCGGCAATTAGCGCAAATTGAAGCCATTTTGGTATTCCAACTTTATCGGCAGCTTTCTGCGCATAAGTTCTTGTGTGAACCATAACTCGAGAAGCCCAAGCAAATTCAGTTGCTAAAATACCAAGTCCAGCAATTACAATTAAAATTCCCGGGCCAGGGCCAACTAAAGCAATCGAACCAAAAACAGTTATTGTGCCGCCAATAATTCCGATTACTACACGCCAGAAAAAACGGCCAGCTTTTGTCTTTTTAATCCACGTTCTAATTCTCATTTTTTCTTTTCCATAAGTTCCATAATTAAGGCAAGTTTATGAGACACGCCCGAACTTCTCGCATAAAAAGGGGCAGGGGTTGCAACTTTTTTTAACTTCGGAGATACTTAGGGTGCGCTCGAAAGAGTGACAACGATGGGGAGAGTACTTCTCAAACGAGTTTCTAAATCAGAAACCTTTGCCGTACAGCTTTAAAATGATTACACAATCGCATCACGCGGAAACTTTTAGATCAGTACCAGCAACATCCACGCCGATATCGCCTGAGAAAGTAGCCTCTTTACTGGCCTCAGAATGGCAACTCTTTACTAAGAACACCAAGGGTTCAGCAACTGAGAGCGCACGCTCAATGAAGTCGCTCCCCCTCGGCGTCACCTCCAGCTTCCAGCACTGGGATCCATATCCAATCTCTATCGTCTCCGCTAAAGGCGCTTGGATGACAGATGTTGATGGCCGCGAGCTGCTCGACCTTTCGATGGGCTTCGGCGCAATGCTCGCCGGGCACTTGAACCCAGTAGTCGTAGCAGAAGCCAAAGCAGCCCTTGATACCGGGATGCTCTTTGTAACCCCTTCTCCTATTTCAACTGATGCTGCAGAAAGAATCTGTCATCGCTTCGGAATTGACCAAGTTCGATTTACAAATTCAGGTACTGAATCAACAATGTATGCGGTTCGCGTTGCACGATCTGTAACCGGAAAGAGTGACATCGTTAAGGTCGAAGGCGGCTATCACGGTAGCTACGATCCTTTCGTTGTATCTGCAAAACCTAAAGTTGAATATGCTGGAGATCCAGATTTCCCAACCCCTGTGGCAGATGCAAATCTAGTAGCCGGAAAAGTTTTTGTAGTTCCTTATAACAATGCTGATTCGCTAGAAGCAATTTTCGAAAAAAATTCATCAACAATTGCTTGCTTCATTGTTGAGCCAGTTCTTGAAAATATCGGAATCGTTCTTCCTGATGCGGGCTATCTAGAACGCGTTCGCGAACTATGCGATCAATACGGAATCATTTTGATTTTTGATGAAGTAAAGACTGGTCTAACCGCCGGGCATCAAGGCGCAGCACAAAGACTTGGCGTGCAACCAGATTTGATTACCCTTGCTAAATCAATCGGAGGTGGAATGACACTTGCCGCTTTTGGTGGCAAGCAGAAGTACATGGATTATGTAACTAGTGGAAAAATGGCCCACTTCGGTACATTTAACGGAAATCCATTAGCAATGGCTGGTCTTCGCGCAGTAGATAAAATTTGTAATGCCGAGTCTTTAGCTGCAGCAGAAGCGCTAAACCAACAAGCCCTAGAGCGAATCTCTGAAATTATTGATGAGTACCAACTTCCAGCTCACACCGTTGGATTCGGTGTTAAGGGCTGTATCACTTGGTCTACAGAACCTGTTCGCAACTATCGTGATTACAAGGCAACAGATTTTGCTGTCGCTGAACTCTCTTGGCTCTGGTCACTAAACCGCGGCATTATTACGCCTCCCGGATTAGATGAGCAGTGGTTAATTAGTTTGGCTCACGGACAGAGAGAGATCGACATCTTGGTCGAAGATTTCCGTTCACTTGCTGCCGCGCTGCGTAGTTAATCAATAGCAACAACGAAATCGGCGCGGTTGCGTCCGCGTTCGATTAACTTTGCATTTACTTCGTCAGTACCTTTTGCCCAAGCTTTTGCCGCTGCCGGCTCTTTGCCATATGCAATATGGCGCGAAATCAGCCTAGAAATTCGCTTGTCATCATCAACATCAACCATCCAGCTTTCATCCAATAAATCGTTACATACTTCCCAGCCACCATCATCGTGCAATAAATAATTGCCTTCGATAATTACTACTTTAGTCGCAGATGTCACGACCCCCTGGGCAGCGATTGATTCTTCTATCGCGCGATCAAATATTGGGTAGTAAATATTCTGAGTCTGTTCAGATCGAATACGTTTCACAAGTGATATAAATCCAGCGACATCAAAGGTATCTGGTGCGCCTTTGCGATCTGCGCGCTTCAAATCTTTAAGGACCTTATTGCTTAGGTGGTAGCCATCCATAGGAACAACTGTTACAAATTCTTTGGGGAGTTTGGCCAACAAGAATTTGGATAGCGTGGACTTGCCTGCACCTGGCTTGCCAATAATTCCAATCAAGACGCGATCTGTGGAATTCTCAAGGTGGTTCTGAATTCGGGCAAGTGCAGCCTCTTGGCTGGCTAACAGTTCAGGCATTATTCAAGTTTAGCGCTTGTGCGAAGGCGATTACTAGGGGATTATAAATTCATGATTAAAAATGGAATTATCAACGGCGACCTTGCATCCCTATTGGCGAGATTTCGCCACGTAAATACGATCGCAATTGTCGATGGGCCTTTTCCTACCTATCCCAATGTAGAAACAATTGATTTGGCACTTGTAATGGGAACACCGACGGTCTGCCAAGTACTTGATGCGATTTTGCCGCACCTTGAATTAACGGGCATGTATTTAGCTGCCGAGTTTGAGGCAAAAGTTGATGCTAAAACTGTTGCTGAATACAAGAAGCATCATGGTGGGATAAATACGACAATAATCCCGCACGAGGATTTCAAAGTGAAGGTCGGACAGACGCTTGGAATTATTCATACTGGCGATGCTGTTCCGTACAGCAGCGTTATTTTACGATCAGGCTGAAATCAATCTCTTCAATTTTTGGATAAGAAGATTGCGCACCTTTGCGCATTACGCTCTTAGTCGCACAATCAATTCCAAATTGGACTGCGCTTTCCTCAGTTGCACCCGCTGCGATTGCCGCCGCAAATGCTCCAATGAAACAATCTCCGGCTCCAGTGGTATCAGTTGCACTAACTTTTTTAGCGCTAAATCTCTTAACTTTTCCATCACTTGTCACCAAAGCGGCTCCCTCGCTTCCTAAAGTGACAATCGTGCGGCCCTTATCACGAAGTGTAGAAATAATTTCATCTGTATCTGGGGCGCGATGAGCTTTATCTAATTCAGCAAATTCAATCTCGTTGGGAATCAACCAATCTGTTAAATCTAATAAATCATCACTGAGTGGTTGATACGGAGCCGGATTCAAAATTGTTGTTATTCCCAATTCTCTAGCGGTACGAAAAGCCGCCAAAGTTACTTCCTGTGGAATCTCACATTGCGCAATTAAAACGCTAACGTTATTTAACTTATTGACTTCATCAATTGCATTCTGCGGAGTTAATTTAAAATTGGCCCCAGGGACAATAGAAATTCGATTCTGTCCTTGGCCATCTACCCAGATATGCGCAACACCGGTGTGGGTATCTAGACGCAATACTGATGTGGTATCCATCTGATAATTTCTAAAATTCTGCAAACTTTCATCACCGAATCCATCATTACCGATGCCGGTAATCATCGTCACCATCGCACCAGTACGTGCAGCCATAACTGCTTGATTCGCGCCTTTTCCACCAAAACCAGTTGTAAAGCTCTCACCGAATCTGGTTTCTCCGGCGGCGGGCAGAATGTCGGCATAAACAGTTAAATCCATCATTGTGCTGCCAATAACCGCAATTTTGGTATCAGTAAAACTTCTCATATTCAGATCGCGATCTCAGAATGAGTTTCGTGAGATTTCATAGCGGCGGCAAATGCTTTATGCGAATTAATTACTTCTTCAATGGATGCACACGAAAAGCGATCGCCTAATTTGCCTTCTCGCTCTGCAAAGTATGCCGCCCACATTTGCAGTAGCGCATCTGGGAAACCAAATTCAAATATATGTCCAGTAATCACTGGCCAATTTGTAACGTGGCCAGGCTGTATTTCTGACCAAACTTGCTCGCCATTTCTCAGAGCAAAGGTGTGATAAACCGCAGGGTTCTTGGTACTAAAGCGAACCCCTCCAGTCATTCCAATTGCGCTAAAGAAGTAGGTGTTGCTCTCTCCTGGTGCAATTCTCTTCATCTCCCAGAACATCGGAAATTCGCGGTCATTGCCAGGATTCTTAGCCCGCATTGCAAGAACAGCGTTATCAAAAGTATCGCAAGGAACTTGCTCACCACTGGCACTTTCACGGTGAGTAACAATGTCATCTAATATCGCAAAAACTTTAGTCGGGTGGTAGCCCAAGCGCAATGGAATATGCGCCGCGTGCATTCCAAGATCACCTAACACACCAATATCACCACAGAATTTACGTTGTCGCTTCCAGTTAATTTTCTTATTGCGATCGATATCCGATGAGTGCAAAAGCCCAGATCGGACTTCGACAATTTCTCCTAGATTTCCCGATTGCACTTCACGTACCGCTGCTTGCGCTCCAGGGAAGAAAGGTAGCTCGCTAGAAACTCTTACAAAATTAGATTTACCTACAAGGGCTGCAGCAATCTTTTCGGCTGCAGCTAAATCAATTCCAAATGGCTTTTCGCCTAAGAAATCTTTACCAGAATTTATAGTCGCGATGTAAATTTCCTCGTGAAGATTGTGTGGCACCGCTATATAAACCACATCTACATTCGAACTAGCCAATAACTCTTTGTAATCGCCATAAGACTCGGATACACCAGCGTTGGTAAAGAATTCTCTTACCGCATCTGATGTATCAGCGATTGCGGTGATTAGTGGGCGGATTGGATGATCTATCAGTGCATCCCAACGCCCAACCAAGGTGAGTAATTCGCGGCCCATAAGACCGCCACCAATAATTCCGACTTTAACTATTTTTTGCTTAGACATTTCAAGCGTTAACAATCTTTAGCGCATCGGCAGCAGAAGTTCCTTTATGCAACATAGCCATAAGCGCTTGGGTCATCTTCGCTGGTTTTGGATGAGCTATGATGTTGCGACCGTAAACAATTCCGGCTGCGCCTTGTTTCAAAACTTCTGCAGTGCGATTTAGCAATTCTTCATCGGAAACACGTCCGCCACCACGAACCAAAACTGGAACCGAACCAGCGGTCTGAATCACATGATGATAATCAGCTGCAATATCAGTTGGATCTGCCTTAATTACATCTGCACCAAGTTCAATCGCTTGACGAACTAGAGGAACTACTTTTTCAAGTTCGCCATCAGATGTATATCCGCCAGTTGAAGCATCCTTCATAACAAGCGGTTCGACCATCAGGGGCATTCCGTAATGTTCGCACTGTGCCTTCAGGGTCATGATGTTGCGAATGCAGGCATCACGAAGTTCGGGACGACCTGGCAAATCGAGCAGATTTACGACAACGATTGCTGCATCGAGGCGAACTGCTTGCAGGACTGGTTCTTCAAGCAAAATACTAAAGAGATGATCTGGAATGACTTTTCCGTAAACATTTGCCACATCGGTGCGCATTACAAGCGCTGGCTTATTTGGATTTGGATTGTTCTGTAACAACTTAGCTTGTCCAACAGTTAACTGAATCGCATCAGGTGCTGCTGAAACCAAAGTGTTAACTGCTGCCTGCATATCCTCAATTCCTGCAAGGAATGTTCCTTCACCAAAAAAGCCGTGGTCCACTGCAATATCGAAGCAGCGGCCGTTATTAAATAAGCGCTTTAGGCGAATTGATACGTCAGACATTTAACTCACTCCATTTTCACTGGTCAATTTGTTAACCCTACAAGTAGTCTAGAACCATGTCACAGAGTTCAACTACCCCCACCAAACTTCCATCTAATCAATTTGATCACTTTTATCGCGGTGGAAATCGCATAGGTGCGCTGCGACATGGTCCTGGTGGTCCGATGCGCCCCGAAGAGTGGATTGGTTCTGTTACTACGCGCTTCGGCGAAGCCGAACAAGGTCTTTCACATTTGGCTGATGGAACTCTGCTGCGTGAAGCAATTAAATCTGATCCCGATGGCTGGCTCGGCACAGATCACGTTAAGAATTTTGGTTTATCAACTGAGATATTAGTTAAGTTATTAGATCCTGATCAGAGACTTCCAGTTCATTACCATCCAAATAAAGCATTTGCGAAAACACATTTGGGTTTGGATCACGGGAAAACTGAAGCTTGGATAATTTTA
>JBIIPL010000007.1:0-22624 GCA_044342645.1 Candidatus Planktophila sp.
GCACAACTGGCTGCCAATCCAAATCGATTCTTAGCCGCTGCGCAGGTTGGTGTGACGGTCTGCGGATTCTTATCTGCAGCACTCGGTGCGGAAAAACTTGGAGTTTACGTTATTCCGCAACTCATGGAATTAGGTTTAACAGATGACGTTGCAAATGTAACTTCACTAGTTGGCGTAACTCTCATTATCGCTTATTTCTCTCTCGTTTTTGGCGAGCTAGTGCCGAAGCGTTTAGCGCTATTTCGTACGGAAGAGATCGCCCTTTGGAGTTCCGGGGCTATTGATTTAACTGCCAAGTTTTTCCGTCCAGTTATTTGGTTGTTATCACGGTCGACAGACGTTGTTGTTCGCGCATTCGGAGTTGACCCTAAAGAGCAGCGCAGCCAAATGTCGGAAGAAGAACTACTAGATCTCGTAAGCGGCCATGCTGCGCTAACCGCGGAAGAACGCGACATCGTCGAAGAAGTCTTTAATGCATCAGAGCGCCAAGTGCATGAAGTTATGGTGCCGCGCACTGAAGTAGATTTTATGGATGCCTCACTTACAGTCGGTAAGGCGATCGCGCTCGCAGTCGATCGTGCGCATTCACGTTATCCAGTTGTCCGTGGTTCAACCGATGAAGTAATCGGATTTATTCACGTTCGTGATTTATTGGATACATCTCTAGTAAGTGCTGGCGGAAAGATTCAAGAGTTAGTCCGCAACATAATGTTTCTGCCCGGCACAAAGGGAGTTCTTCCTGCGTTGACTGAGATGCGTAACCAACGCCAACACCTAGCCATTGTGCTGGATGAATATGGCGGTACTGATGGCATTGTGACTTTAGAAGATTTAGTTGAGTGCCTAATTGGTGATATCAAGGATGAATACGACAGCGATGATGAAGAAGTCTCACAGCAAGCGCGAACCGGTGACTTTGAAGTTGATGGGTTGATTTCACTCGATGATTTGCGGGATCAAACAGGCATTGACATTCCAGATGGTCCATACGAAACAGCGGGCGGATTTGTTATGCACTTTTTAGGGCGGATTCCAGTTGCTCATGATGTGGTTGGCATAAACGGTATTCGTATTACCGTGTTAACCATGGAAGGTAAGCGCGCTGGTCAGTTACTGATATCGCGTAGTTAGCGATCCGTGCGAGAATAACAACATGGCCAAGCGCATCCTTTCTGGTATCCAGCCGACGAGTGACTCGTTCCACCTTGGAAATTATCTGGGTGCGCTGAAGCAATGGGTGGAGCTTCAAGAAGGAAATGATGCTTTTTACTGCATTGTAGATTTGCATGCGCTGACCGGCGAAATTGATCCCACGCTTTTACGTAAGAGAATTTTGACATCTGCGGCACAGTTAATTGCACTGGGAATTTCTCCTGAAAAATCAACTCTTTTTGTGCAATCACACGTTGCCGAACATAATCAACTTGGTTGGATTATGGAATGTATCGCTGGATTTGGCGAAGCTAACCGAATGACTCAATTTAAAGATAAGTCCGCCAAAGGTGGTGCAGACTCAGCTCGAGTCGGCTTGTTTACTTACCCAATGTTGCAAGCCGCTGACATTCTTTTATATCAAGCACATTATGTGCCGGTCGGTGAAGATCAGAGACAACATATTGAGTTAACCAGAGATTTAGCTACACGCTTTAACACTCGATTTGGTGAGACCTTCCGAATCCCTGAAGGTTACATCCTTAAATCTGGCGCAAAGATTTATGATTTACAAGAACCAGCAAATAAAATGAGTAAATCTTCTGGTTCAGCCGCTGGCGTCCTTGAAATTATGGATACTCCGGAGGCGAATGCTAAGAAGATTAAGAGCGCTACAACGGATGCAGGGCGAGAAGTTAAATTTGATGAAAAAGAGAAGCCAGGAATAAGCAACTTGCTAACAATTCACTCTGCGCTCTCAGGTAAGAAAATTAGCGATTTAGAAAATGAATTTGCCGGCAAGGGTTATAGTGATTTCAAAGGCGCAGTCGCTGAAGTCGTAGTGGAATATCTAAGGCCTATCCGCGCCCGCGCTCTGGAACTCTTGGAAGATGAGCGCCACCTCGTTGAGATGCTTCACACAGGTGCCGATAAAGCGCGTACCGTGGCCAGCGCAACAGTGGCGCAAAGCTATAAGAATTTAGGTTTGGTGCTCTAATGAAACTTCGCTCCAGCGTTTTGGTAATTGCGTTAGCCCTAGCGGCGACGCTAACCAGCCCAACTTCGGCCAGCGCTGCGATCAAAATATGCGTTGCATATGACACTGGCGGACTTGGAGATCGTTCATTTAACGATGCCACATTGGCTGGAGTTAAGTCAGCACAGGCTCAATTTACATTTACCTTTGAAGGTGTCGTAACCGATGGCACAGCCGCTGATCGAGTCAAGCGCTTGCGCGGCCTGGCAACCAAGAGTTGCGCAGTAATCATTGCCGTGGGCGCTGAATATAAAAAAGCGGTTAATCAGTTATCTAGTGAATTTCCAAATACCCAATTCGCGATTATTGGTGATGCAACAATTGCCTCGCTCAACGTAACTTCTATTGTATTTGCTGACGTGCAAGGTGCTTTCTTGGCGGGCTTTAGCGCCGCCTTAACCACCAAGTCTGGAAAAGTTGGGATGATCACCACACCATCGTCGGCCGAGATTTATCAGAATGGCTTTGTAGCAGGAGTTATAGCGAGCAAGAAGAAAGTGCGAACTTTTGTTAATTACACCGCCTCAGATTTAGATCTGGCGACTACTTCATTAATTAGAATGGGGGTTGACGTTATTTACACAGCAACCTCAGGATCAGTCGATGAATCTTTTGACGCGATCGTGAAAGCAAATACTGCCAAGAATCGTAAAAAGACCGCCAGTGATGTTTATCTGATTCTTACCGAACCTGATTTATATTTAACAGTTACTCCGAATACAGCAAAGTACTTAATCGCATCGGTTGTTAAGCGTATTGATAGCGCTGTTGAAGATGTAATAGGAGCCGCAATAAATGACAGCCAAATCACTGATGTACTAGATGCCGAGCTTGGGATTTATGGCCGTCGTTACACAATTTCCGATAAAGGAATTGAAATTGTTCTTAAATCAAAAGCGTTAGGGACGCAGGCTGCAGCTATAAATGCAGCGGCGATTGCAGCAAATGCACGTTGATTGGGATCTACTAAAATCGCATGCAGTAACTGCGATGAAACAAGCCTATGCGCCTTACTCCAAATTTCCTGTTGGGGTTGCTGCTCTCGTCGATGATGGCCGAATAATTTCTGGCTGCAACGTAGAAAATGCCAGTTATGGCCTTACTTTATGTGCCGAATGCGGACTTGTTTCAACGCTTATTAATACCGGCGGCGGAAGATTAATTGCATTTACTTGTGTTGATATCGCTGAAAATTATTTGATGCCGTGCGGGCGTTGTCGCCAACTATTGCAAGAACATGGTGGTTCAAAATTACAGTTAATGACCGATACTGGTGTTAAACCACTATCAGAGCTTTTACCTTGGGCATTTGGTCCCGAAGAGATTGATAATCGACTTGACTAATAAGGCTAATTCGGGGATTGAACCATTTGCAGCTGTTGAAATCATTGCGGCAAAACGAGATCGTAATGAATTAAGTGATAAACAAATTGACTGGACGGTCGATGCCTATACACGCGGGGTAATTGCAGACGAACAAATGTCCGCACTGCTGATGGCAATTCTCTTAAACGGAATGAATTCCCGCGAAATTTCTCGTTGGACTAATGCCATGATCAACTCTGGCGAGAGAATGAATTGGTCTGCACTAGATCGTCCAACTGCAGATAAACATTCGACTGGTGGCGTTGGCGATAAAATTACTCTTCCTCTTGCACCACTCGTCGCTGCCTGTGGTGGAGCAGTTCCTCAACTTTCCGGTCGCGGGTTAGGTCACACTGGCGGCACCTTAGATAAACTTGAATCTATCCCCGGCTGGCGCGCATCACTTTCAAATGCAGAGATGTTAAAAGTCTTGCAAGATACTGGCGCCGTAATTTGTGCGGCAGGCGCAGGGTTGGCACCAGCGGATAAAAAGTTATATGCCCTGCGTGATGTGACAGCAACAGTCGAAGCCATTCCACTTATTGCATCTTCAATTATGTCGAAGAAGATCGCCGAAGGAACTTCTGCTCTAATTTTGGATGTTAAGACAGGAAGCGGGGCATTTATGAGTGATCCTGCTAAAGCAGGAGAACTTGCGAGCACTATGGTGCAACTAGGTCTTGATGCCGGAGTTAAAACGCGCGCACTCGTGACTGCGATGGATGTACCGCTAGGACTTACTGCTGGAAATGCCCTTGAAGTACGCGAATCTATTGAAGTTTTAGCCGGTGGTGGACCTGCCGATGTTGTTGAGTTAACTATTCTTCTGGCACGAGAGATGATCGATGCCGCCGGAATTGTAGGAAAAGATCCGGCGGATGCACTTAAAGATGGATCTGCAATGGATCACTGGAAGCGAATGATTGCTGCACAAGGTGGTAATCCAGATGCCAAACTTCCGGTCGCGCGAGAAAAAAAGGTTATCACTGCATCTGAATCAGGAATTATGACGAGGATGGATGCGATGAAAATTGGCGTCTCAGCTTGGCGACTGGGTGCAGGTCGTTCGAAGCAAGGTGAAAAAGTTCAAGCCGGTGCAGGAATCGAAATGCATGCAAAGCCTGGTGATTACATCAAAAAAGGCGATGCGCTACTTACTTTACATACAGATGAACCAGCCAGATTTGATCGCGCAGTTGAAATTTTGTCAGGTGCGATAGTTATTGAAGAAAATGGCAAGGTAGATCGCCTGCCCTTAGTTATTGAACGGATTACCGGATGAGCACCTTGAATAAAATTCCAGCGCCAGATCAGGTTAAGCGTTTACCTAAAGCCTTATTACACGATCACTTAGATGGCGGGCTTCGTCCCCAAACTATTATCGATATTGCGAAAGAAATCGGTCACGAACTTCCAAGTTACGATGCTGCCGAACTCGCTGAGTGGTTTCGCGCATCTTGTGACTCTGGATCATTAGTGCGTTATCTAGAAACTTTTTCACACACTGTCGCCGTAATGCAACGGCGCGAGGATATTGTTCGCGTAGCACGTGAGTGTGCAGTTGATCTGGCTCGCGATGGCGTGGTTTACGCAGAAGTGCGAATGGCCCCGGAGCTTTTAACAGAGAAGGGCCTAACTTTATCTGCAGCGATTGAAGCGATCCTGGAAGGTTTTAGCGCTGGCGAGAAAGAAGCTAAAAGTGAAGGAAACAGTATTCGCGTTGCCTCCTTACTTTGCGGAATGCGCCAGAATCAACTCTCTCAAGAAGTGGCTGAACTAGCTGTTAAATACCGCGAACGTGGCGTTGTTGGCTTTGATATCGCCGGTCCGGAAGATGGCTTTCCACCTAGTGATCAGTTAGATACTTTTGAATACCTGCGTCGTGAAAATGCGCACTTCACTATTCACGCCGGAGAGGCATATGGACTTCCATCAATCTGGGAAGCAATTCAACTCTGCGGCGCCGAACGCTTAGGACATGGTGTGCGCATAATCGACGATATCGATTTAAACCACACCCCACCACGACTTGGTCGACTTGCTGCTTATGTTCGCGACCGACGCATTCCACTTGAGATGTGCCCATCTTCAAATATTCAAACGGGTGCTGCGGCGAATTTTGCGGATCACCCAATCGGAGATTTAGCGAAATTACGTTTTCGTGTCACCGTAAATACCGATAACCGCTTAATGTCGGCAACTTCTATGAGCCGTGAAATGACAGAGCTAGTGACTGCATTTAATTGGAGTTTTTTAGATTTACAACGCGTGACCATAAATGCGCTAAAGAGTTCCTTTATTCCTTTTGAAGAACGTTTAGCAATCATTGAAACGGTCGTTAAGCCGGCATATCTTGCAATCTCTGCAGAATAAGGGCTAAACCCCGATTGGGTGCCAGACCGTCTTTGTTTCCATAAAGGCATAAATACGTGTTGGCGAAATCGCGCCATCAAAGCTATGAATTCGCTTTAAGTTTTCTGCACCAGATACCTTAAGTTCAGCGCGTTTCTTCTTATCAATTCCAGAAATGTCGAAACCATCTATATCCATGTGCGAAGCCGCCCACGGTGCAAGTTCATCGTGAGATCCAGTCAAAATATTCAGTACACCAGCGGGTAGATCACTCGTTGCCAATACTTCAGCGAAGGTCATCGCGGCAATGGCTGCTGATCCAGGAACCAGCGCAATGACAGTGTTTCCAGAGACAATCGCTGGTGCGATTGCATCGATAAGCGCTAAGAAACTTTCTGCAGGGGCAACTGCAATAACACCTTGCGGTTCAGGGATGGTGAAGTTGTAATAAGGACCAGATACTGGGTTTGTTGCACCAAAAGCCGCTGATAATTTATCGCTCCAGCCGGCATACCAAACCCAACGATCTATTGCCGCGATTACTTCATCGTGGGCCTTCTTCGGCGTAACTCCACTAGCAAGAGCAATTTCAGAAGCGAATTGATCAACTCGACCTTCTAGCATTTCGGCGATGCGGTAGAGAATTTGTCCACGGTTATATGCAGTAGCTCGCGCCCATCCGCCTTGGGCAGCGCGGGCTGCAACTACTGCGTCGCGCAAATCTTTACGAGATGCAAGGCAGGGGTTTGCAACAAATCCATTTTTGTTGTTGGTCACTTCGTATACACGTCCAGATTCACTACGTGGGAAAGCGCCATTTATAAATAACTTATAAGTCTTCTTAACTTCTAGGCGAGGATTTGACTTACTTGTAGAACTCTTCTTTGAAGAAGCCATTTACTTTCCCTCCTTCAAATATGCCGCTAAACCATGTTTGCCGCCTTCGCGACCCCAACCAGATTCCTTGTAACCACCAAATGGGGATGCGGGGTCAAATTTATTAAATGTATTTGCCCAAACAACACCGGCGCGAAGTTGCTGCGTCGCCCACAAAATTCTTGAGCCTTTCTCACTCCAGACACCAGCTGATAATCCAAAAGGCGTGTTATTTGCTTTTTCAATCGCTTCTTGTGGAGTGCGGAAAGTGAGAATTGAAAGCACTGGTCCGAATATCTCTTCGCGCGCAATGCGATGGGCTTGAGTTACGCCAGTAAAGATTGTTGGGGCAAACCAGAAACCCTTTGCAGATAAAGTACATGCAGGGCTCCAGCGTTGCGCACCTTCTGCTTCGCCTGCAGTTGTTAACTCTTGAATTTTGCTCAATTGTTCGCGGGAATTAATCGCACCCAGATCAGTGTTCTTATCTAGCGGATCACCAACCCGAATTTTTGCCATTCGTACTTTAAGTTTTTCAATTAATTCATCGGCAATGCCTTCTTGCAAGATCAAGCGTGATCCGGCGCAACAGACGTGGCCCTGATTGAAAAATATGCCGTTAACAATGCCTTCTACAGTCTCATCTAAGGGGGCATCATCAAAGACGATATTTGCACCTTTGCCGCCTAGTTCGAGCGTGGCTTTCTTATTCGTGCCAGCGATCGCGCGGGCAATCTTCTTACCGACATCGGTAGATCCAGTAAAAGCAATCTTATGAATACCAGGATGGTTCACGATGGCAGCACCTGTTGAGCCATCGCCAGTAACAATATTGACGACGCCATCTGGAAGTTCGGCTTGTTGGCAAACTTCTGCGAACAACAGTGCGGTGAGCGAAGTAGTTTCTGCAGGTTTTAAAACCACGGTGTTACCTGTGGCTAAAGCAGGTGCAACTTTCCAAGCAAGCATAAGCAAGGGAAAATTCCAGGGAATTATTTGGCCAGCAACTCCATGTGGTTGTGGCGATTTACCCTGTCCGGCGTAATCTAACTTATCTGCCCATCCTGCGTGATAGAAAAAATGTGCCGCTACTAAAGGAATATCAATATCTCGAGTTTCGCGAATTGGTTTTCCATTATCTAAAGTTTCAAGAACTGCAAATTCACGGGCGCGCTCTTGCAGAATTCGTGCAATGCGATACAAGTACTTGCCACGTTCTTTGCCCGATAACTTCGACCAAGTTTTGGTGTAAGCCTTCTGTGCTGCAGCAACTGCCTTATCGACATCACTTACGCCACCGAGTGAAATCTGACTTAAAACTTCTTCAGTTGCTGGATTTATAGTTGCAAAGTGTTTCTTACCTGGTACAAATTTGCCGTCAATAAAGTGGCCATATTTGGCTTTGATATCTACTATCGCACGAGATTCAAGAGCTGGTGCATATTCAAAAGTCATCGCTTTAACCTGTGTCTGCTCTCTTAATCGATCGTTACGTAGTTAGGGCTAGCGTAGTAGCCATCGTCCATTTTCATACGTTGCATAAGCAAATCATTGAGCAGAGCGCTGGCCCCAATTCGGAAATACTCAGGTGTGAGCCATTCCGGTCCGGCAGTCTCGTTAACCAGCACTAATTGCTTGATCGCATCCTTGGTGTTGCGAATTCCGCCGGCTGGTTTTACTCCAATTCGGCGCTGCGTCATCTGATAGAAATCTCGGACCGCCTCCAACATTACTAATACGACCGGTGGGGTAGCAGCGGGTGCAACCTTTCCCGTTGAAGTCTTAATAAAGTCTGCGCCAGCAAGCATGGCTAGGTAAGAGGCTTTTCGGACATTGTCATAGGTAACTAATTCGCCAGTTTCAAAAATTACTTTGAGATGAGCGCGATCTCCACAGACTTCGCGGATTTTTACGATCTCATCAAAGACCAAACCATATTGCCCAGATAGAAATGCACCGCGATCAATAACCATATCAATTTCGGCAGCGCCTGCATCAATCGCATCTTGGGTATCTTGAATCTTTACCTCCATTGATGCACGACCTGATGGAAAGGCGGTCGAGACTGCAGCAACTGGAACATGTTTTCCACCGATTGCATCTAAGTGCGTGCGAGCGATCGAGACCATATCGTTGTAAACGCAGACAGCTCCGACGCTTGGGACCGTTAAATCAGTTGGGTCAGGGCGCACCGCTTTGGAACACAGCGCACGAACTTTTCCTGCAGTATCGGCACCTTCCAAAGTTGTTAGATCAACCATTGAAATCGCAGTATCAATTGCCCAGCGCTTACTTGATGTCTTAATGCTTCGAGTCGCCAACATTGCGGCGCGAGCTTCTGCTCCGACTTGATCTACGCCAGGTAGTTGCGCGAGAAAGTGCTTTAGCGAACTCTCTGATCCATCAACGATTCCGTAGAAAGTCATGAGAGTAATTCCATTATCGGCTGGCGAAGCTCATCTAACAATTTTTGCGATGCATCGACATCTTTAGTTATAACTTCGATGTAGCACTTCATCTTCGCCTCCGTTCCGCTCGGACGCACAATCATACGGATTCCGCCATCTATCCACAGCCGCAACCCGTCCGTTGGCGGCAACCCATCTTGCGGATTAGCTAAATCATCAATTGAAAGAACTACCCGCCCTGCAATTTCTGTCGGAGGGTTGTTGCGCAGCCTTGTAATCACTTGAGTTATCAGCGAGACATCAGATACCCGAATAGATATCTGTTCTGTACCGTGGAATCCGTGACGAGACCAAACCTCATCAAGTAGGTCTAACAAAGTTAAGCCTTTTGACTTTAATTCGGAGGCAATCTGTGCAAGAAGTAAGGCGGCAGAAATTCCATCTTTATCATTTACCGTCTCTGAATCAACTGCATACCCAATCGCCTCTTCATATCCGTAGGCGAGATCTTCAATTTTTGCCAGCCATTTAAATCCAGTTAAAACCTCTTTAAAATCGATTGAATAGTGGGCTGCAATCTTGCGAAGTGCCGAAGATGAAACAATTGAATTTCCAAAACTTCCGTGGCTGTGAGTGCGGGCAATCCACTCACCAAAAATCACACCGAGCTCATCACCGCGCAACATTCTCCAGCCAACTTTGGGATCATTCACCGCTGCAGCGCAGCGATCTGCATCTGGATCATTCGCAATTACTAGATCAGCACCGAAGTCGCGAGCTTTCTTTAGCGCTAAATCAATTGCACCCGGTTCTTCAGGATTAGGAAATGCCACAGTTGGGAAGTCGGGATCTGGGGTGCATTGTTCATCAACCAGAATTAAGGTGGCAAAACCCGCGTGATTGAAAACGCGTTGTGCTGTCTCCGTGCCGACTCCATGCATAGCGGTGTAAACAATCTTGATATCGCCAGGATTTGGAGCGATGAGCGCGGTACGGCGCACGTATTCTGAAATCAATTCTTCGCCAACGATCTTCCAAGACTTTCCACGTGGCGTGCTTGCCAAAGAGTCAATTGCGGCAATTTCCTGGGCAATTAACTTATCGGTCGGGTTAATTATTTGTGAAGCTGCGTAGCCAATACCATCTGCAGTTGGACCAATGTAAACCTTGTAACCGTTATCTTGTGGGGGATTGTGGCTAGCAGTAACCATTACTCCCACATCACATTTAAGTTGATGGGTGGCAAATGCTAAAACTGGAGTTGGAAGCGGTCGCGGTAATACAAATACTTCAAAGCCAGCACCAGCGAAAATTTCTGCACTCTCTTTAGTGAAATCCTCAGATCCGTAACGGGCATCTCGTCCAATAACAACGCGCTTCATTCCGCGCTCTTTCATATAGGCAGATATGCCGGCAGCAGTTCTCCCCACAACGGCGCGATTCATGCAGGCAGGTCCGGGTCCGATAGGTCCGCGCAAGCCAGCAGTTCCAAATTGAAGAAATCCAGAGAAGTATTTTTTTAGAGTTTGCTCATCATTTGATTCGAGCAGTGCAGTTAATTCGGCGGCGGTTTTTGGGTCTGGATCATCTGAAATCCAGGCTTGCACCTCAGCCTTTAATTCTGCGTTCACCTATACAGCCTAATGAGATTAAATCAGATTGGGAATTACAGTTTTCATAAGCATTCCCATTCGAGATGCCGCCGCTTTCCCTGCCGCGATCACTTCCTCATGATTTAGCTTTTCACCAGTAACGCCAGCAGCAGCGTTAGTTACGAGTGAAATTGCCAGAACTTCCGCACCAAGAGCGTGTGCTGCAATTGCTTCAGGAACTGTAGACATTCCAACTAAATCTGCGCCCATTCCACGCATCATCAAGATTTCCGCTGGTGTTTCATAAGTAGGTCCGCGCCAATGCACGTACACACCTTCTTCTAGGGTTGCATCAGCTTCTTTCACAATCGCGCGTAAGCGTTTGCTGTATAGATCAGTTAAATCAATAAACGTTGCACCAACTAATGGGGTAGCAGCAGTAAGAGAAATATGATCACGAATCAGTACTGGCTGACCTACTTTGTAATTAGTATTAATTCCACCACAGGCATTTGTTAAAAGTATTACTTTGCAACCAGCTTTAACAGCAGTACGGACGCCGTGAACCACGGGCTCCATTCCTTTTCCCTCATATAAATGTGTACGACCCAAAAAGACTAGAGCGCGAACGCTCTTGCCACCATCTTTGATTTCGTAACTACGCACTTTGCCTGAATGTCCTTCTACCGCAGGCGGTAGGAATCCAGTTAACTCCTCTGCATTGCATTCATAGACAGGATCACCAAGTGCATCAACTGCGGTTACCCAGCCGGAGCCCATAACTAAGGCGATATCGTGAGAATTGACTCCTGTGCGCTGCGCAATTTCTGCAGCGGCTTGTGTCGCGGCTGCAAGTGGATCAGAGTAGAGAAGTTCAGTTGATGTCATGCATCAATAATGTCACAGAGCACGGTGCCGCTCGCCACCGTTTCACCGATCAATACTGTGAGATTTGCAATCGTTCCAGATCGATGAGCAATTAACGGTTGCTCCATTTTCATAGCTTCTAGAACTATTATCAAATCACCGGCCACAACAGTTTGCCCAACTTTAACTGCAACCTTCACAACCGTTCCTTGCATCGGGCTAGTTAATCCAGTGCCTCCAGCGCCACCAGTTTTTGATTCTTTGGCGCGATGGCGCTTTACAACAGGCTCCGGCGTATGGATTTTAACTTCAAAACGTTTCCCATTTACTTCTGCAACTAGGTGTTCTGCTGCAACTCGAGTGGTAAGTGGAGTGAGCGTAGGTGCAAAAGCAGGTATCTCATTCTTAAACTCATTTTCAATATAACTTGTGTAGACCCTAAATTCTTCAGTAAAAGCAGGATCTAGCAAAATTGCACGATGGAAGGGAATTGCCGTTGCTAATCCATCAACTTCGAATTCAGCTAATGCGCGACGAGCACGTTCAATCGCCTCTTTTCGAGTTGCACCAGTAACAATTAATTTAGCAAGCAGCGAATCAAAGTTTCCGCCAACAGTGTCACCATTTTTAAATCCGGCATCTACACGTACACCAGGACCGGTTGGTAAATTCCATTTCGTAATTTGGCCTGGGGCGGGTAGGAATGAGCGCCCAGGATCTTCTCCATTAATTCGGAACTCGAGTGAGTGGCCGCGAATTATTGGATCATCAAAACCGAGGTGCTCACCCATTGCAATTCGAAATTGTTCACGGACTAAATCTATTCCTGTAACTTCTTCACTCACCGGATGTTCTACTTGCAAGCGAGTATTTACTTCAAGGAAAGAAATTGTTCCATCGTGTCCAACTAAGAATTCGCAAGTACCGGCGCCAACATAGCCCGCTTCTTTCATAATCGCTTTACTTGAACGGTAAAGCTCTTCATTTTGCGCATCTGTCAAAAATGGTGCTGGTGCTTCTTCAACTAACTTCTGATGACGACGTTGCAGTGAGCAGTCGCGCGTACTTACAACAACGGCATGACCGTGTTGATCAACCAGAACTTGAGTTTCAACGTGTCGTGGTTTATCGAGGTAGCGCTCTACAAAGCATTCACCGCGGCCAAATCCGGCAATTGCTTCACGAACAGCGGATGCGAAAAGTTCTGGAATCTCCGCCATTGTGTGAGCAACTTTTAAGCCGCGACCACCGCCACCAAATGCCGCCTTGATTGCAACTGGCAGACCATGTTCTTTTGCAAAAGCTGTAACTTCTTCATGTCCAGCAACTGGATCTTTAGTTCCAGCAACTAGCGGTGCGCCTGCCTTGGCGGCAATTCTGCGAGCAGAGACCTTATCTCCAAGTGCGCTAATCGCAGCAGGTGGTGGCCCAATCCAAATTAATCCAGCATCGATCACTGCCTGCGCAAAATCGGCACGCTCAGAGAGGAATCCATAACCAGGATGTATTGCATCTGCACCAGAGTCTTTTGCTGCAGCAATTATCTTAGAAATATCTAAATAAGTTTGTGTTGCTGTTGTGCCATTTAGTGAAAAGGCAAAATCTGCGCTCCTAGTGTGGATCGCATCACGATCTTCTTCAGAGTAAACAGCGACGCTTTCAATTCCATGATCGCGACAAGCGCGAATAACTCGAACAGCGATCTCACCTCGATTAGCGATTAAAACGCGTTTCATCGCATCTCCTTAACTTGTGGCCAAGAATAGCCAAGTTGGGACATGGCAGATCTAAAAAATGGCATCGAGATTCCGACCACGTTGGTGTAATCGCCTTCAATAACTGGAATAAAAGGCGAACCAAATCCATCTAAAGTAAAACCACCTGCAACATTGAGTGGCTCTCCGGATGCAATGTAATCTTCGATTTCATCGCTGCTCATCTTTGAAAATGTAACTTTGGTGGTTACTCGATCGACTATCTCACGACCTTGCTCTGTATCGATGACGCAGTGACCTGTATGCAGCAATCCACTTCGACCGCTAATGGCTAACGCACGCTCTCTTGCCACCTCTGGTGAACCTGGCTTGCCAAAGGAGACGCCATCGACATCAAATGTTGAGTCACAACCAATAATTATCGCTGGAAAATTGATCTGTTCGCGCACCGTGTGAGCTTTCGTAACCGCCAACGCAATAACCATATCCGCGGGAGTCATAGCGTTAAAGAAATCGGTCTCTTCATCTACTTGGCTAACTCTAACAATTGGCGAAATGCCTGCGCCTTCGAGTAAACGAAGGCGTGAAGTTGATTGTGAAGCCAGAACGATCTGCGGCATTAGTTGATTTTTCTCCGTGCGCCGAATGTAATTTGATGGGGTAATGGTTGGCGCAACTGCGGCAATCCAAAGACGCTTCGTTTAATAACAGGCGTTAAGTCTTGCATCTGGTGATTTTCCAAAGCGTGACCAATCGCTGATATCTCTTCTTCACTTGGATTTCCAGATATAACAGTAAATTTCATTAAAGTGGAATATTTCCGTGCTTGCGCGCAGGTAATGTATCGCGCTTGGTCTTTAAAGTACGGAATGCTTTGGTGATGTAAGCACGCGATTGGTGTGGCTCAATTACGCTGTCAATGGTCCCACGCTCTGCAGCAGCGTATGGATTAGATAGAGTTTCGGTGTACTCAGAAACTAATTTAGCGCGTGCTTTCTCAGGATCTTTAGCTTCAGCAATTTCTTTGCGGTAGAGAATGTTTACCGCACCTTGCGCCCCCATCACTGCAATTTCAGCACTTGGCCACGCGAAGTTAATATCGCTTCCCAAATACTTTGAACCCATAACGATAAAGGCTCCACCATATGCTTTACGTGTAATTAGCGTTACGAGCGGAACCGACGCCTCTGCATATGCATATAGCAATTTAGCGCCGCGGCGAACAATTCCGTTCCACTCTTGTTCGGTTCCTGGCAAGAAGCCCGGCACATCGACCAATGTGAGTATAGGAATATTAAAAGCATCGCAGAAACGCAGAAAGCGCGCGGCTTTCTCGCTCGAGTTGATATCTAAAGTTCCGGCTAATTGAGAGGGCTGATTTGCGATAATTCCAATTGATTCGCCTTCGATACGAGCAAAACCAACGATGATATTTGGTGCATATAAAGCATGGACTTCTAGGAACTCTCCTTCATCAACCAAGGTAGTTATCAAAGTCTTCATGTCATAAGGCTGGTTAGGGCTATCTGGAATCAAATTATTGAGCGCAGTATCTGCAGCGCTTTCATCTAAATTTTGAGTTGGTGGAAGATGAGGCGAACCATCCATATTATTTGATGGAAGATAAGAAAGAAGTGCTTTTACATAGTCAATTGCATCTGCTTCGCTATCTGCCAAATAGTGTGCGTTTCCAGAGCGAGTGTTGTGGGTAAAAGCGCCACCGAGCTCTTCCATTCCAACATCTTCGCCTGTAACTGTTTTGATTACATCCGGTCCAGTAATAAACATATGTGATGTTTCATTGACCATCACTGTAAAGTCGGTCAACGCAGGTGAATACGCCGAACCACCAGCGCACGGTCCTAAGATCAGAGATATCTGTGGAATAACACCTGATGAGCGCGTGTTTAATCGGAAGATCTTTCCGTAGCCATTTAGCGAAGCAACACCTTCTTGAATACGGGCTCCACCTGAATCATTAATTCCGATTAATGGAATTCCACTCTTGAGCGCAAATTCGGCGATCTTTACAATTTTCTCAGCATGCACTTCGCCAAGGCTTCCGCCCATAACAGTGAAATCTTGTGAGTAGAGAGCAATTGGTCGACCATCTACTGTCGCGGTACCAATTACTACTCCATCGCCATATGGGCGGTTATTTTCCATTCCAAACTGCGTTGATCTATGGCGTGCAAACTCATCAATTTCTGTGAAAGAGTCAGCATCGACTAACAAGTCAATACGTTCGCGGGCGGTTAACTTACCTTTGGCATGTTGCTTCTCTACCGCGCGGGCAGAACCACCGTGTATCGCTTCTTCAACACGAAGTCGGAGATCTTCAATTTTTCCTGAAGTTGTATGCAGATCTGGGCTCATGGCTCTACGGTACTAGGCGTGGGTACATCAGCGCCAAGAGCGCCACTGGATAGAGCGGTAATCGAATCGCTGACTTCGCGATACTGGCGAGTAAGCGTGGCTGATCTCACTTCATCTACTCAAAGCGATCTGGCAGATTTAGTTAACTCTAATTCTGCAGAAACTGGCGATGTAATCGTTGCAGAATTTCAATCGGCAGGACGCGGCAGATTAGAGCGAACATTTGAAGCGGCACCAGGCAGTGCGCTCTTATTTTCTTTTTATATTAAACCAAAACGAGTGCGCAGCGATTGGGGATTCATCGCTCATCTCGCTGCGCTGAGTATGCAGGAAGTTATTTCACGAGAGATTCCATCGCAAGTACAGCTGAAATGGCCAAATGATATTTTGATCGGAGATAAGAAGGTTGCTGGCTTGTTAGCGCAAGCCACCGATGAAGGAGTAATCATCGGAATCGGAGTCAATGTCGTTATGACGGTTGAGGAACTACCAGTAGAGACTGCAACATCTCTAGCGCTTATGGGTTCTGCAAAACTAGATCGCAATTTGATACTTGGCGAGTTTTTAAATCGCTTTCTAAATAATTTTGAACAGTGGGACTCTGGCGCGGATTTTATCGACAAGTACAGCTCGGTCTGTGCAACCCTTGGGCGCAAAGTGCAGATCGAGGTGATCGGGCGGGAAAATCGCACAGGAAAGGCGATTGCTATAAATAAAATTGGCGGTCTAATGCTTGATGATGGCTTTGAAGTCAACGTGGGAGATCTTGTTCATCTACGATAGCGATGTGAATAAGCGCTTTCCTACTGTGGGAATAATCGGTGCCGGGCAATTAGCGCGAATGACTGTGGCTCCAGCGACAGCGCTGGGCGTCAACCTGTTGCTATTTGCACAAGATGAGCAAGATAGCGCGGCACAAATTGCAGCGCATGTGGTTGGCGATTACCGCGACCTTTCGCAATTGTTGGAATTTGCCAAGAAGTGTGATCTCGTAACCTTTGAACATGAACTAGTACCGCTATCTGTCATTAAGGGTTTAGAAGCAGCGGGAATCAAGGTATTTCCAACTTCAAAATCATTCCAATACTCTCAAGATAAAGCAGCCATGCGCGAAAAATTAGCTTCATACCAAGGGCCTAAATGGCGCGTTATCTCGGGTGCTGCGCAAGCTTTTGAATTTCCATTAATCGCTAAGCGAATATCCGGCGGCTATGACGGACGGGGTGTCTGGAAAATTGAAGATGCAGATGCCTTAGAAGAAATTTTGAAGGAGCACTCACAACTTTTAATCGAAGAATTAATTGATTTCGATAGTGAAATTGCTGTGATGGTGGCTCGTTCTGAACACGGTCAGGCAACTTCGTGGGCGCCGACACAGACTGTGCAGTCAGATGGAATTTGTACTTTAACTATCACACCGGCACCGGTAATTTCAGCTTCAGTTGCCGAGCAGGCGCAACACTTAGCACTTTCCATAGCTGAGGAAATTTCATTGATCGGAGTCATGGCCGTTGAAATGTTTGTTAAGAGAGATCAACTTTATATAAATGAATTGGCAATGCGCCCCCATAATTCTGGACATTGGACAATCGAAGGCGCACGGACAAGTCAATTCGAACAGCATTTGCGTGCAATTTTAGATTTACCGCTTGGTGACCCAACCATGACCGCGGCCTTTGCAGTAATGGGAAATATTTTAGGCGGGGATAAGACAGATATGTATCGGCCATATCTGCACCTGATGGCGCGTAATCCAGAGTTAAAGTTTCACCAATATAAGAAAGAAGTGCGTAAAGGGCGCAAAATTGGCCATGTCACCGTGATTGGTAAAAACCTTCTAGAATTGACTGAGATCGCCGAACATGCACGCGACTATATGAGTGGAGAGATTGATGAGTGATGTTGCAATCATTATGGGATCAGATTCTGATTGGCCTGTAATGGAAGAAGCGGCAAAAGTCCTTGACTCATTTGGAATTACATATACCGCTGAGGTTTTATCAGCGCACCGCATGCCACTTGAGATGGTTGCATTCTCACAAGAAGCAAAAGAAAAAGGATTTAAGGTAATTATTGCTGGAGCTGGTGGCGCAGCGCATCTACCCGGAATGGTTGCTTCACTAACAACGCTGCCAGTAATTGGCGTTCCGGTTGCGCTAAAGAATCTTGATGGAATGGATTCGCTTCTATCGATTGTTCAGATGCCGGCTGGAATTCCCGTTGCAACAGTTGGGGTCGGTAACGCTAAAAATGCTGGGATCTTGGCGGCGCGAATTCTTGGAGTATCAGATAGTGCAATTTCAGCGAAAGTTGGCGAAGCTTTAGTTGCAATAAATGTTGAAGCAAAGGAAAAGGGCGCTAATTTAAGTACCCGCCGTAATCAAAAAACTGGCTTCTAATTCCTTAATCAGTCCGGCCAAGTGCGTGTACGCGCCAACCAGCAGCACGCCACTTATCGCGATCAAGGGCATTACGGCCATCAATTAAAAATTTAGATTTAACTAATTGGCCAATTACTGAAGGGTCAAGTTCGCGGTATTCCTTCCACTCAGTTAAGTGGAGAATTGCATCTGATCCTTTAACGCAATCGCTTACTTTCTCGGCATAATCTAAGTGAGGGAAGCGTTTACGCGCTGGTTCGATTCCCTTTGGATCATGAACGACAACCGTTGCACCAGCAGCCTGAAGCTGGGCTGCGATATCCAGTGCAGGGGAGTCACGCACATCATCGCTATCTGGTTTAAAGGTAGCCCCAAGAATTGCAATTTTATATTGAGTTAAATCTTCAGAAAGATCGGCTCGAACTACATCGATTACTCGCTGGCGTGCACGTAAGTTAATTGCATCAATTTCCCGCAAAAACTCGAGGGCTTGATCAGCACCGAGCTCTTCAGCCCGTGCCATAAATGCGCGGATATCTTTCGGAAGACAGCCGCCGCCAAAACCAATGCCTGCCTGCAAGAATCGACTGCCAATTCGAGGATCGTAACCAATTGCTTTCGCTAAAACTGTTACGTCACCACCAGCGGCTTCGCAAACCTCAGCCATCGCATTGATAAATGAAATTTTGGTGGCGAGAAATGAATTTGCAGCAACTTTAACAAGTTCTGCAGTGGGCAGGTCTGCGCGAATCCAAGGTGTACCAAGATCAATAATCGGTTTGTAAACTTCTTTCAAGATATTTTCGGCGCGATCATTGACTACGCCGACTACCAAACGATTGGGAGTTAAAGTATCTTCAACAGCGAAACCTTCTCGTAAGAATTCAGGATTCCAAGCTAAATCTGCTTGCGGCGCAGAAGTGGCCAGAATTTCACGCAGTGCCTGCGCAGTACCCACAGGAACCGTGGATTTTCCAACAACGAGTGCTCCATCTTTTAAATGTGGCGCGATTGCTGCAATTGCTGACTTTACGAAGGTTAAATCTGCGGCTAAACCATCTTTACTTTGCGGGGTGCCAACGCAGATGAAGTGAATATCGGCATCAGCGGCGGCAGAAAAATCAGTAGTAAATGTAAGGCGACCAGTTTTTATCTCCGCAGCTAATAGCGTGTCCAGACCTGGTTCGTAAAAGGGAAGCTCTCCATTAGAAAGCAGGTCAACCTTGCTCTGATCGGTATCAATTCCAACTACTTCAAAACCTAGTGATGACATACAAGATGCATGGGTTGCGCCCAAGTAACCACAACCAATTACTGAGAGTTTCATAGAGCTAGAGTCTAAGGCAAGTTCTATTTGATTTCGCCGCACGGATTTTCTGCCGCGGTGCGAGTCTTAAATTTATCAATGATTTCAGGCTTAGCAGAGGCAGTACTGCTCGCAGATGGCGATGGCGTTACTTCATCAACGAGTGAGGCGTCGTCACGAATACGAGTCCACAAATCTGCACTTAGGGTTTTATCCCAAATCACAACTGAGCCGACTCCTTCGGCACGCCCATTGGCAGTAGAAAGTGGCACAGTCAAAGTTCGGACATTTCCTGATGAGAGTCCGCGCATTTGTTTTGCTAAGTTTAATAAATCTTCTTTACTTAAACTTTCATCCATTTTAACGGTAGATATTGTTGCATTCATAAAGTTTACAATTTTTATTGGATTGAGAAGTACGCCGGTGCTGGTTGCCTTATTTAAGACCGAACTCATAAATTGTTGCTGTCTCTGCATGCGACCGATATCGCCGCGACCATCAAAATCACGAGTGCGCACATATTTCAGCGCTTCAATTCCATCGAGCGTATGAGTTCCGGCGCTAAGAACAAGATGGCTTTTTGGATCATCAATATCAACTTTTGTACAGACTTCGATCCCACCTAAAGCATTTACAATTCCAGCAAACCCAGCAAAGTTGATTTCTATGTAATGATCAATTTTTAAATTGGTTTCGCCCTCTATGGTTTCAATAAGTAAAGGTGCACCACCGAAGGCGAATGCCGCGTTCAACTTATTTTGTCGCGCCGGTATCTGTGTCTTGCCATTGGTGCTTAGGTGAGCCGGGATGGTGACAAGTGAATCACGTGGAAAAGAAACTAAGTAAGCTTTATCTCTATCTTTGCTGATATGAACAAGCAGCATGGTGTCTGAGCGACCACCTGCTGCAGTAGCTGTGCTTCCAACACGTAAGGCTTTCAATTCGGCCTTAGTTAGCCCTTCACGTGTATCTGATCCAACTAAGAGATAGTTAAGTGCTTTTGAGGTTTTCTCAGGACGATCGTCTAGCCCAGAAAAAACACTTATTCGCGCGATTTTTCCACTGACATGTCCAAGTCCGAGCCAAGACACAGATGCAAGAACGACAACGCTCACAGAGAGTGATGTAATAATTCTTATCGCGCGCCTCGATTTCACATGCGAACTCTACTTGGGCGATAGCGTGGAGGGGTTATGACGACATCATTGGGCGAGTTATCTCTCTCACCAGCAATTAGCGTCATCCTTCCAGTCCTAAATGAAGAGCCACATTTAGCTGAATCTGTGAGCGCAATCCTTTCTCAGGATTACAAAGGTTCATTTGAAATAATTCTTGCACTTGGCCCTTCACGTGATCGGACCAATGCAATTGCAGAAGAATTAGCGGCGCGTGATAACCGTATTAAATTAGTAATGAGCCCTTCTGGGAAAACTGCAGCGGGCCTAAATCTGGCGATCGCTGCATCTGAAAATCCTGTGATTGTGCGAGTAGATGGACATGCCAAAATCCCTGATAACTATCTCTCACTTGCGGTATCAATTTTGCGCGAATCAGGGGCAGTTAACGTTGGTGGAGTGATGGCTGCTGAAGGAGTGACAAAATTTGAAATCGCAGTATCTCGGGCAATGCGCAGCCCACTTGGCGTAGGGGCTTCACGCTTTCACACAGGGGGTAAAGCAGGGGAAGTAGATACTGTTTATCTAGGTGCGTTTCGGCGAGAAGCGATCATTGCTGTTGGTGGATTTGATGAGAGATACACCCGCGCACAAGATTGGGAGTTAAATCACCGACTCCGTAAAAACGGGGGAAAAATTTACTTTGATCCACGGCTACAAGTAACTTATAGACCGCGACCTAATTTAAGTAAATTAGCAAAACAATATTTTCAATATGGGCGCTGGCGCAGAGTAGTTTCCAGAAGCCATCCCGGAACAGTAAATTTACGTTATCTCGCGCCACCATTAACACTTCTTGGAACTTTCACCTCACTAATTCTTGGTTTACTTATTCATTCCATTTTTTTCCTGCCTGCGGCAGTTTATGGAATCTTTTTACTAATTTCATCAATTTTTATTGGTAAATCCGTCCGAGAGATAATTTCGCTTCTAGCAATTATCCCTACTATGCACTTCGCTTGGGGTGCGGGCTTCATCTCCTCAACTAAAACTTTGCGATAACAAATGGCCATTTTTAAGCGATTTTCTGTGGCAATGACTGCCGTACTCTGTCTAACTTTCTTACCGCTAACAAATAGCGCAGCTGCGGTGCCAGAGAATTTTTCATTTACAGGTAGCGGATATGGGCACGGGGTTGGTATGAGCCAGATTGGTGCGCGCGCCAAGGCACTTGCTGGCGAAACAGCGACAACCATTTTGAATTATTACTACAGCGGAACCAAGGTTGAAACTGCAACAGATTCACAGATTTTGCGTATAAATATTGGCCACTTACTGAAATCAACGAAAGTTAGAAGTGATTCCACTGGAGCAAAATTACAACTATTTGCTGGAGCACTTTCTGAAACCCAAACCGCGGAAGCGGTATTAACTTTGCCCAGCAAAACTACGTTAAATGTAGATTTATCAAGTAGCAATTTAAATATCTCAACCACACGTAGTTCTAAAACCACACCAATCACCAGCGGGAAAATCTTTACGCTTCGTTGGAGCGGTACGCGTTATATGGATGGCACACCCACGGTGATTGCTGTAACGACCAATACTTTGGTTAATAAGTATCGCTATGGTCAGATCCAATTTAGGGTAATAAAGGATAAATTGTTAGGAAACCGTTTATCAATCATCAATTCGGTCAGGTTACAGGATGAATATTTATGGGGGATTGGTGAAGTTCCTTCTTCTTGGCCACTTGCTGCTCTTCAAGCGCAAGCGATTGCTTCCAGAACTTATGCCCTAGCGAAGTCTTTAAAAATTCGTACCGCTTGCAGCTGTCACTTATATGGATCAATTAGCGATCAATCTTTTGTGGGATATTCCAAAGAGATTGAAGCAATTTACGGCCAGTTTTGGAAGAGTGCGGTAGATAGCACTGTAGGTCAGATAATTACTTATGACGGCTTACCGATTATGGCATATTTTTCTTCATCCACCGGTGGGGCTACCGAAACTTCAGAACATGCTTGGGGAACAGCAACTCCATATACATTGAGCGTGCCAGATACGGCAAGTGCTGACATTA
>JBIIPL010000067.1:0-7313 GCA_044342645.1 Candidatus Planktophila sp.
TTTGGTTTCGAGTTCCAAAATATCGGCGTACGCAATCAATTCAGTTCTCAACGGATTAACAACTTCAATCTTGTCGACTCCCAAGACAAGCTTGGGTTTAATCCAAAAAATGTAAACAAGAGCGCTGAGAATTGCGCACAGCACGAGTTCTCGAATGATTTGAATATTGTCACCAACAACCCACAGGGTGTTCGCGGCAAAGAGAGCAATCAATACATAAGAAGTACCCGCCCAAGCGAAATTACTGCGGGGCCTAAAGGTTTCATTCATCACCCAAGTATTGCAGGAGATAGAAAATGAGCACAACCAACCAGCCGGTTCTTCAGGTATCTAAATTCAACATCGACTTTTGGGTCGAAGGCGTCTGGTATCCAGCAGCGATTGATATGAACTTTGATGTTCAGGCAGGAAAAGTTCTCGCCATTGTTGGTGAATCCGGCTCTGGAAAGACATCTATTGCAATGGGTTTAATGGATCTATTGGCATCGAATGCACGAGTTTCAGGAAGCGTAAAAGTAAATGGCGTGGAGATGGTCGGGGCTAAAAAGTCTTTGCTTCGCAAAACTCGTGGTGCTGACGTTGCATATATCTTCCAAGAGCCGATGACTGCATTAAATCCTTTATATACAATCGGTTTTCAGATCGTTGAAACTCTTCGCACTCATTACGATATGGGTCCGCAGGAGGCCAAGATTCGTGCAATTGAGTTGATCACGATGGTTGAAATTCCTAACCCTGAAGCATCCTTTAACAAATATCCGCATCAACTTTCTGGCGGGCAACGCCAACGCGCGATGATTGCGCAATCTCTGGCTTGCGATCCTGGTTTACTCGTTGCAGATGAACCAACTACCGCACTCGATGTAACAGTTCAGGCGGAAATTCTCGATTTGATTCGTAACCTTCGTGACAAGCTGAATTCTGCAATTTTGCTCATCACTCACGACATGGGCGTAGTCGCAGATCTTGCCGATCACATCTTGGTAATGAAGGATGGATTAACCGTTGAGTACGGAACATCTGATCAGATCTTCAACCGTCCAGAGCGCCCGTACACAAAAGAGCTCCTTGCCGCTGTCCCAAAGCTTGGATCAGTTGCTGTGCGTGAGCGTCTGCCTGAATTAATTGGCTTGCCACCTGTTCTGAAGTTACAGAACGTTTCAATCGAATACCCAAAGAAGGGTCGCGTTCCTGCCTTCCGTGCGGTGACAGATTTCAGTTTAGAAATTTTCCCTGGTGAAATCGTTGGACTTGTAGGCGAATCAGGATCAGGCAAGACAACTGTTGGCCGCGCTGCGATAGGTTTATTACCAACTGTCGAAGGAAAAATTGAAATTGTTGGCAGAGATATAACTAAGCCAACGGCTCAAGAGCTGCGTGAAATCCGCAGGTTCACCGGCATCGTTTTCCAAGACCCTGGCAGTTCGCTAAATCCTCGTCTGCCTATTGGTGAAAGTATTGGAGAACCACTGCTTTTATCCGGTGATGCCAAAGGCAAGGAACTAGATCATCGCGTAGAAGAACTGCTCGATAGCGTTGAACTACCTAAGTCATATCGCAACCGTTATCCGCACGAACTTTCTGGTGGACAGCGCCAGCGTGTAGGTATTGCGCGCGCACTTGCTCTGACTCCAAGTTTATTAATTGCCGATGAACCAACGTCAGCACTCGATGTTTCAGTACAAGCAAGATTTCTTGATCTATTGCAGGGCCTACAAGATCGATTGAAGTTTGCCTGTCTTTTCATCACTCACGATCTTGCAGTCGTAGACATCCTTTCTCACCGAATTGCAGTGATGCAAGATGGTCGCTTGGTTGAAGTTGGCACACGAGATCAGATCTTGAAGAACCCACGCGAGGAATACACCAAGAGATTAATCGGTGCTGTTCCGGTTCCAGATCCAGAAGCGCAGCGCATCAGACGTGAAGCTCGTCTAGCAAGCAAGTAATCCACGATGGAGAAGAAGCCGCGCACCGGAATTGTTGGTGAATGGGATCGCCTAACACCAAAGATGAAGATTGTTGCTGCGATCCTCATTATTGTTCCGATGATTTACTATCCCCCATCAGCCTTTCTCTTTCTGGCATATGCCGTGCTTTTAAATATTCGTGATAGACGAAATAAGGATTGAAAAAGTATGGCGCCTAAAGATCCAAGTCGAGAGGCGCACTTTCCTGCCATAGAAAAAAAGTATGGCGAGAAGATGAAGTACTGGTTTGCAGTAATGGCAAAGCTGGAGGGCAAGAAGTATCCAGAACAAATTGCGCACTTGCGCGAGAATTATGGTTTTTCGCAAGCTCATGCAAATGCGCTCGTTATGTACTCTCGCGGATCAACCTCAGCGCAAAGGTTCGCCACGACTGCTGACTATTTCAAATCAATTTCACCGCAGCAGGCAAAGACAGTTCGCGCAATTATGAAGACTATTCAAAGTAAGTTCCCGAAATTAGAACTGGTAATAGCCTGGAACCAACCGATGCTCCACGATGGAAATTGCTATGTCTTTGGAATATCAGCGACTAAGGGTTACTTGCTGATTGCTCCCTGGAGCAGCGATGTTTTGGAAAAATTCCGCCCGAAACTTGAAGGCTACAAGGTTAATAAAAAGACGATTCAGGTACCGAGTGATTGGCAGATTGATGCCAAGTTACTTCATCAAATGGTTAAAGCGACGCTTGGCTCTCAATAAAGATTCGCGAGTTTTCAAAGATGATTTCGGCATCGTAATCAATGGTTGCTACGTGATAACTATTGGTGAGTTCAATCCGCTGCTTGGTCCGTGAACTTACGCCCTTCATAACGATTTCAGTATTAGAAACCGGCAAGGTGTGGTCATCAACGCTATGAAAGAGTTGCATCGGAACGCTCACATCATGAAGGCGTGCTCTGGTGTATTTGAGCATCAGAAGTAATTGATAAATGCCTCGGGTTGGCAGGGCGTCATATCCCCATTCAGTCACACCTGGACGCTTGATGTCATCGCCGACTGATTTACGAAACTTCTGAAATCGCGATAAAAAGTAGGCCAACTTTGGTCCAACCAAAGCGACATGAATCATTGGGTTGACGAGGATGATTCCAGAGATTTTGTTGGAAGATTTTGTGGCGACATACAAAGTAGCTCCGCCACCCATTGAAAGGCCACATACAAATACTTTCCGGCAAGTTTTAAAAAGTTCGGCCATCTCTGATTCAACTTTCTCAGGCCATTGTTGCCACTTGACTTCATTTAGATCTTCTTGCTGTGTCCCGTGGCCAGGAAGTAAAGGAACGCGGACTGTGTATCCCCTTTGGTTTAAATACTCTGCCCAGGGGCGCATTGATGCAGGAGAACCCGTGTATCCGTGCACCAATAAAACACCGATCTCTTTATTTGTTCCAGAACCAATTGCAGACCAATCATTGATTAAACCTGCGGGAGCACCTATTACCGTCATATCTTTAGCGTACTAAGGAGTCACTGTCATAGCCATGCATTAGCCTTACATTTATGACAGGTGGATCACGTTTATTGATCGATGTCCCCTTTGTCGTCTTCGATTTAGAGACTTCTGGTGCTGCCCCTTCTGCTGGCGCGGCAGTTACTGAAATTGGCGCCGTAAAAGTATTGGGCGGAGAAATAATTGGTGAGTTTCAAAGCTTTGTAAATCCTGGTCATTACCTCCCTGACTTCATAACCTCACTTACCGGAATCACCGATGCAATGTTGGTTGGTGCTCCAACTATTGATCACATACTCCCCACCTTTATAGATTTCCTTGGGTCCGGACATGAAACAGTATTGGTGGCGCACAACGCCCCTTTTGATATGAGTTTTATGAAGGCTGCAGCAAGTGCTCATTCATACGATTGGCCGGAATACCAAGTCATTGATACTGCTCGCATCGCTCGTTATGTTCTAGATCGTGATGAAGTTCCCAATTGCCAGTTATCTACATTGGCGCCGTTCTTTGGTTCGCCTACATCTCCTAACCATCGCGCCCTAGATGATGCCCGTGCCACCGTCGATGTCTTACACGGAATATTTGAAAGGCTGGGTTCTCACAATGTGACAACCCTGGAAGAATTAATAAAATTTAAGAGAAAGCGCCCGCGCCGCCCAATAGATTAATCCTTCGCTAATTTTTGACTCAGCGCGACCCATCGATTCAAAAGATTTGTCGCAGCCCCAGAATCAACTGCATCCGAAGCTTTGATCAGCGCTGCTGAAATGCGTTCGTGAATTGATTGACCAACTTGACCATCAAATGCAGCAATCGCAGCCGCGGCATTAAGTAATACCGCATCGCGCGGTGCACCTTTTTCGCCAGCAAAAATAGCTTTGGTGGCTCGGGCGTTCTCGTTGGCATCTCCCCCGACAAGTGCGGAAATTGGTGCATTGGCTAAACCAAAATCTTTGGCGTCAATTCGATCACTCGAAATTTCTCCATTGCCAATGGTTAATACAGAAGTAGTCGTGGCAAGAGTTATTTCATCGAGTCCATCATCTCCTCGAAAGACAAAACCTTCGACACCGCGATCTGCCAACACTTGCGCCATAACCAGGTGCATTCGCTCGTTAGCAACGCCTATCGCCGCAGCCTTTGGCCGAGCAGGGTTTGCTAATGGACCCAAAATATTAAAGACGGTGGCTGTGGCTAGCTCTTTACGAGCAGGGGCTGCAAAACGCATCGCTGGATGAAAGACCGGAGCAAAACAGAAACCAATTCCCAATTCTGCAACTGTATTTGCCACTTTGGCCCCATCAAGACTTATTGCAACACCGAGCGCTTCCAGCAAATCACCGGCTCCGGATTTCGAAGATGCCGCTCGATTGCCGTGTTTTACAACTCGCGATCCTGCGGCCGCGGCAATTATCGCTGCGGTTGTCGAAATGTTGATCGTGTGTGCGCCATCTCCCCCAGTGCCAACTGTGTCGACTGCGCGTTCGACAATATTTATTGGTGCGCAGTGTTCGTACATTTGCGCGACGAGGGCACCGACTTCTTCAGCTGTTTCACCTTTATTTTTTAGAGCAAGCAAGAAGTGTTTTAAAACTTCATTATCGGCGCGATCTTCTAGTACTTCACGCATCAAATCTTGCGCTTCTTGCGGCAAGAGATCTAGCCCATTCTCCATCTTGGAGATGGATGAAGCCCAATCTACAGAGCTCATCTTTAAGCCTTTATTTAGCCGATTGCTGCTGGCGAATTTGTACGCAACAAATCTGCAACCGTGTTGGCCAATGTAAATGGATCGATCGGGTGGATAACACTTGCTTCTGCGCGAGACCAAGCAGCAAGCCAGGCATCCTCTTTTCTTCCTGTAATCAAAAGAACTGGTGGGCAGTTAAAGACTTCATCTTTTAGCTGCCGGGCAACGCCCATTCCGCCTTCAGGGACCGCTTCCCCATCAAGGATAAATAAATCTGCGCGAAATGCACCAGAGGTGCTCTTGCGATCTATAAACGCGCGAAGTGCTGGACCCGTTGCAAACTCTTCAATCTGATGCTCTGGCAGGTCATCTGCGACGCGCTTTCCGAGGGCTGCGACAATCGCAGAGCGCACTGAGGAATCATCGGAATAAACGATGATTATTGGCTTGCGGGGCGCGGACATATGGCAAGTCTAATCAATGACCAGACCCAATAAGCCCCTATTTCTATGGGAAAAGAGCGTGACCCGTTTCACCTAAAAGAGACCAATTTAAGGGCCAGAACTCGTCTGCTAAATAGAAAGGTAGGCGCACTTTCAGGGATACTTGCCCAATGACCGGCTCAACGATCGCTACGCCCCACCAGATCAACCGTCCCAACTTGGTGGCGGTCGGAACTATTGTCTGGCTCTCCAGTGAGTTGATGTTTTTTGCAGCGCTCTTTGCCATGTATTTCACGACTCGCGCTGTGCAAGGTCCGACGATTTGGTTGGAAACAACAGAAGTTTTAAATATTCCCTTCGCAGCCCTTAACACCACAGTTTTAGTTCTCTCATCGGTGACTTGCCAATTCGGAGTGTTCGCTGCAGAACGTTTTCAAGCCAAGCGCACCGGGTCACTTCTAAATATTAAATCTTGGGGAATGCGTGAATGGTTCTCTCTTACTTTCTTGATGGGTGCATTCTTTATCGCAGGTCAAATTTATGAGTACGCACACTTGGTAATGGAAGGAGTGACTCTCTCTTCAGATGCTTACGGTTCTGTTTTCTATATGACAACTGGCTTCCACGGACTTCACGTAACCGGTGGCTTAATTGCATTTTTGATTGTGATGGTTCGAGTATCTAAGGCACGTCGCTTTACCCATAACCAAGCGACCACAGCAATTGTGGTTTCTTATTACTGGCACTTTGTCGATGTGGTGTGGATTGCACTCTTTTCAGCGATTTATTTAATTAAGTAAGAACCTACAAGAGGAAACGGAAAAAATACCTTGAAGCGTCTCTCCAGATTCCGCAGACATCGTGCGGTTGCACCACTTCTCTTGGTTCTGGCTCTATTTTCAATTGGAACAACATTTTCTGTTGCAGGCGCAGCCACCAGTACTCCTCTTACCGCAGCTGAACGCAGCGCACTGATTGATGAAGGACAAAGAATATTTCTAAAGGGCTGTTCTTCTTGTCACGGTTTAAATTTGGAAGGTAGCGCAATTGCGCCATCACTTATCGGCGTTGGCGCGGCATCAGTTGATTTCCAAGTAGCAACAGGGCGTATGCCAGTTGCTGATATGAGCCAACAAATCGCTAGAAAGACACCGGTTTATAACGAGAAAGAAGTAGAAGCACTCGCCATCTATGTCGCTTCGCTCGCCCCTGGACCAAACATCCCGGGCGAAGAACACCTAAATTACGAGCGCGATGGATCTAGCGCTGAAGGCGGAGAGCTCTTCCGTACAAATTGCGCAATGTGCCATAACTTTGCGGGCCAAGGAGGCGCACTTACTCAAGGTAAGTACGCACCAACTGTTATGGGTGTAACTCCTCGTCACATCTACGAAGCAATGATTACAGGCCCACAATCAATGCCAGTTTTTTCAGATAAAACTATTACTCCTGAAGAAAAACTTTCAATTATTAAATGGATTAAAGCTGCAGAGAATGAACCACAATTGGGCGGAGCAGCACTCGGGCGCGTTGGTCCGGTTACTGAAGGACTTTTAGTTTGGACACTTGGACTTGGCATGCTCGTGGGCGTTGCGGTCTGGCTAGCGATGAAGGCGAGATAGATAAATAATGTCTAACGAAATTGAAGCGATAAAGGATCCCGGACTTCCGGCTCACGTTCATCGCCGCGCAGATACTGACCCAAAGGCGGCTAAGAAAGCTGAGCGCCAAGTTGC